>NZ_JBEXLM010000010.1:0-239820 GCF_040609975.1 Micromonospora sp. NPDC004551
GGGCCGGGCCGCCCGCTGCCCCCGGGCCGGCGGCCGTCAGGCGGTGGCGCAGCGTTCCCGCAGGGTGACCACGCCAGGGCCGGTGAGCTCGTCGCGGTACACGGCGCGGCCGGCCATCGCCATGGTCAGCGTCAGCGTGCTGCCGCTGACCACTGTGCCGGTCCCGGCGGCAAAGGGCCCGTCCGTCACCGCCAGCCGTAGCCCCTTGATGACGTGGTACCGGGCCCAGTCGTCGGCGAGGGCGGCTCGCTCGGTGTGCGTGAGCGCCTACAGTGCTTGGCGGGGACGGAGCAGCGTCCTCGATCATTACGAGCACCCCACCCATGTCGCCCTGCCCACCGGTCAAGATGGCAGGACAGGCCCTAGCCTGCCCGCGATCGCGAGTCGGGGCTGTCAACCGGTCGTCGTCGCACCCGGCTCGCAGTTGTCCGCGCGAGATAGCCGATCGCCGTGACGGTGAGAGCCGTCAACAGGACCTGCACGGGCCACGGGATCACCCATGCGATCGCCAGGAGCGTGAGGGCGGTGTGATGACGTGAGGTTTCGGGGATGCTGACTTCCCACTCGTAGTTCTCGTCCGGATCCGTGGTGAGTACCTGCCACTGCGTGCTGACGGGCACGCCGCGGACCGGTCCTGAAGCGGGCAGACCCACCCGGTTCCAGTGCCCCACGCACCGGCTGTGCTGCCTCTCCAACCGGTCGTAGGTGACGTAGCAGTGGTCCACTACAACCCGAGTAGGCGCCGGTACGACGCCCGCTGCGTAGGCCATCGCGGCTACGGCTGCGACGAGGCCGATCCACGCGACCGCTCGCCTTACGATGGTGGGGACGAGAGTGACTGGCATGATGCCTCTCTCAGTTCTGGCAGCGATCCCTCGGGAAGATAAGCCTCCCAAGGCCCATCCACAGGTTTCAAGCCTGCTCCTCGTGGGAGCCACGATCGGGAGCCACGGGCCCGTACGCGACCGAACGAGGCCGAACGGATCGGCCGGGTAAGGCCTGGCAGCTACGGCGAGGCGGACGCCATCGAACGCCGTCACGCGGACTTGGCAATCTACGGATCTGTGAGTGTCACGTCTGGCGGTTCTGGGTGGACTGCCGCCAGGATCGGTGCCGGTGTTGTCGGGTGACTCGCTGGGTTTGGCCGCGGAGCTGCGTGCTCTTCTTCTGACTTGTCCTCGGCAGTGCCGGCACCGGCCTGGCCCACCGGGTTGGCTGATAAGAAGCCTGTCCGCGCTGCAACCCGTCACTCCGCACAGATGTGCCGTTCGATGACTCCGCCCAGGCCCGGCGCCGACCCCTGGCCCCATGCCTGGGAAGGAGACCGAGGCTCGAACGTGCCATCGAGGGCTCACCTGCGGAAACGGGTGTAGATCGACTGCCAGGAACCGGACCGGGCCGGCACATCACGCCACGCCGCCCCGGGCCGGATCTTCCACACAATCCCGTTGAGCACCCGCCGGTCATCCGCCCGCGGCCGACCACCAGTCACCGCCGACGGCAGGTACCTCGACAGCGCTTCCCACTCGACCCGCCGTCGGTCCTGCCATTCCTCTCGTAGCGTGGAGACCAGAGCTTGAGGGATGGAGGTTCATGGCTGAGACGAGACGCCAGTTTGATCCGCAGTTCCGGGCGGGTGCGGCCCAGGCCCGGCAGCAGCCGAACAACATGACCGACCTCCTCAAAGGCGTAGCAGAGGTCGACTTCGTACTCGGCCCGAACTGGACGGTCGGCTGGCCGCCGGCGCCGGACGGCACGGAGCCCGCCCCCACGGTGGGGGCGGGCTCCGTGGTGTTGCGTGGTGGTCAGTTCACGGTGCCGATCGAGACGTTGCCCCGCCCGACGACCGCGCCCTGGTCGGTGACCACGAGCAGTTCACCGAAGAGGCGGCGACCCGCGGCCGGCGCCGACTGGGCGGTCACGGAGCCGGTCAGGCTGGCCGTCGCGCCGGTGCCCAGCGTGGCGGTGGTGGCAGCCGCGTCCAGAGTGCCGAGCGCCGAGGCGTAGAACACGTCCCGGTAGTCGTACGACGTGGTGCCGGCGGGCACCGAGTACCCGTCGATGATCACGTCGTAGGTGCCGGCGGCCGGGTTCGTCACCGAGACCGATTCGTCCGAGTCGCCGTCGGCCGAGGACGCCACCCTCACGCCGTTGCGCTGGAGGGTCAGGTCCAGGTCGGCCTTCGGGTCGCTCGGGTTGTTGATGGCCACGTCGAGCCGGGTCGCGCCTGCCGGAACGGTGACCTGGTACGTCTGCCGCTCACCGTCGGCGATCGTCGGCCGGCTGACCGCAGCGCTGCCCAGCGGGCCACCCTTGCCGGTGACCGTGACCGGGCCGAACGCGTTGGTCAGGTTCCAGGTCACCGGGGTGGCCTGGCCGGGGGTGACGCTGGGCAGCTCCACCGTGGCCGGGTCAACCTTCACGCCCTGCACTGCGGCGCTGAGCGTGAACGGGTTCTCCAGCAGCGGCGAGGTGCGCCGCGACTCGACCTCGATCTCCCAGAGGCCCGGCATCGGGTTGGCGTAGTCCCGCTCGTCCGGCTTGCAGGCGGCCGGGCTCGAGAAGTTGCTGTAGCAGCCCAGGCTGGAGGTGCTCTCCACCGGCACGCCGTACGGGTTGAACGCGATGAACCGGGTCTGCGACCCGTCGGCCAGGCCGGACAGGTTGACCTGCAGCGCCGAGGCGCCCGTCGGCACGTTGACGAAGTACGAGGTGAACCCGTTGCGCTCCACCGACCCGGAGGTGGTGAAGCCGTACCCCGGCGCCTTCAGGTCCTGGCCGATGACCAGGGTGTTGAGCACCTCGAAGTCGACGCCCGCCGTGGCCGGGTCGTCCACCCGCATGACGGCGCTGTGCACGCCGTACCCGCCCTTGGTCTCCAGGTGGAGCGTGACCGGCTTGTTCAGCGGCAGCACCAGGCTGTGCTGGTAGTCGCGGAACGTGCCGTCGTTGCCCAGCAGGGTCACGTCATGCCGGACGGGCTTGCTGGAACCCGTGGTCCGGGTGAACGTGACGGCGTACTCCCGGTCCTCGTTGGCGCGCTGGCCGCCCTGGCCGACCGCGCATCGGTTGTAGACGCCGGTTCCGGTGTTCGGGGTGGCCAGGTAGCCGGAGAGGGGCGTGCAGACCGGCGCGGAGACGGTGTAACCACGCTGCTGCAGGTCACGGCCCGCCAGCAGGTCCCAGGCCCCGACGGTGTTGAACGCACCGTTGCCCTGGCCGTGCGCCGGCACGCCGTCGATCCACTTCGCCGAGGAGTAGATCGCGCGACGCAGCTGGGCGGGGGAGACGGTGAACCCGTTCGCCTTGCTGGCCGAGAGCAGCAGCGCCGCCGCGCCGGTGGCCTGCGGGGAGGCCATCGACGTGCCGTTCAGCATCGAGTAGCCCGGCGGCAGCTGGTAGCCGGCCTCGGGCACCGATCCGCCCGGCTGCCACATTGGGGTGGTGGAAATCGCCGAACCCGGGGCGGTGATGGTCGGCTTGAAACCGCCGTCCTCGCGCGGGCCGCGGGAGGAGAAGTTGAACAGCTGGTACGGCGTCCGGGTCTCGGAGCCGTAGTTGGCCCGCCAGGTCTCCTTGCTCACACCGGCGGCGACGCTGACCACGCTGCTGGCCACCGACGGGTCGCCGACGGTGTTGATGCCCGGGCCCGAGTTGCCGGCCGAGATGAACATCTGCACGCCGTAGTCGTTGATCAGCCGGTCGTAGAGCTGCGCGCGGGCGTTGTTGGCGTCGTTGAGCGCCGGCAGGCCACCGATCGACATGTTGATCACGTCGACGTGCCGGTTGACGACCAGCTCGACCATGCCGTCGGTGAGCGCCGCGTAGGTGCAGCCGCCGCCCCAGTTGCAGGCCCGGGCCGAGACCAGCTTGGCGCCGGGGGCGGCGCCGTCGAAGGCGGCGTCGCCGAACATGTCGTTGGCCGCGGTGATGCCGGCGACGTGCGAGCCGTGCTGGGCTTCGACGATGCCGATGTTGACGAAGTCGGCCTTGCCGGGCAGCCCGGCGGGGGTGGTGTCGACGTCCTCGCGGTACTCAACGACGAACGGCGTCCGCTCGGCGATCGCGGTGGCGGGGTTGTCGGTGCCGAAGTGGCCGACGTCGTAGCGCTCCTTGTAGGGGCGCATCACCGCGTCGTCGGTGAAGTCGCGGTTCTGGTTGGTGTCCACCCGGATGTCGTGGGTCTCCGGGTCGTAGAGGATGCCGAACGTGTCGGTCTTGTCGCCGTCCTTGTTGATGTCGCCGCCGGGCTCGTCGTTGGCGGTGATGCTCTCCGAGAACCGGTTGATCCGCCAGGTGCCCTCCGGCGCCGTCCAGGTTGCGCCGGCGTAACTGAAGGCCGGCCCGGTGACCTGCGTCAGCATGGCCCGCCAGGTCCCGTCGCCGTCCAGCAGCGGGTCGGTCGCGGTGAACCAGTCGACGATCTTGCGCTCGCCGGTCGACGTGGTCTGCAGCGCCGGGTTGTCCAGGTCCACACCGGAGTCCATGATGCCGATCGTCACGCCCCGGCCGTCCCACTCGGGGTGGGCCTGCTTGAACGCGACGGCGCCGGTCTCGTTGGTCGGCATGTACGGGTTGGCGGCGGGGGTGTCGGGGCCGGGTGCCGGCGCCGAGGCGGCCTGCGCCGCGCCCTCCGCCGCTCCGGTGAGCGGTTCCGGCTTCGGCAGCGGGATCGACTCGTTCAGGTCGAGCGCGGCCACGCCGGGCAGCTTCGCGGCCCGCAGGACAGCGTCGGTGGGAACGGTGGCGCGGACGTATCCGACCCCGTCCACCTGCTTGGCCACGGTGCCGCCCAGCTTGCGCAGCTCGGCGGCGACGGCGCCGGCCTTGCCCTTGTCGGTGGCGATGATCAGGACCACGGTCTTGTCGCCCTCGGCCCGGGCCTGGGCGAGCAGCTCGTGGTCGTGGGACCCGAGCTTGTCGGACCCGTGGCCCTTTGGCGTGCTGGCTTCGGTCTGCGGGGCCGCGCTGGCGGTGGTGGCGCCGCCGGTCAGCGCGATCGCGCCGACCGCGACGACGGATGCGGCGAACCCGGCCGAGACGCGCCGGGCCCACGTGGGGGGTCTTGTCACGGTGTCTTCCTCCGGCGAGAAAGGAGCCCTTGGGGGTGCAGGGCGAATGAGATGGGGCTTCGGTGCTTGGCGGGCGCCCGTCACCGGCGCGGTGCTTGTGGTGACCTGACTGTGACGCGGACCGAGCAGCCCTGTAACAATGACGCGAATAGTTGCAGGGCGACAACCAATACCTCGGGCATTGCGCTGCGTCGATCGTCCGCCTCGGCTGCCCGGTCGGATGATGTTTGTGACTGATCGGGTCAGTCGGACTTGTCCACATGAGGCTGCGAAAAAACGTCGCAACCGGTCATCGTCGGGGAGTTCCGAGGCCTGGGGCTGCCGGGGTGCCAGCTCCACCTGCGCCCGGGGTGACCAATTCCTGGTCGGAGATGCCCGGCTCGGCGGGCTTGCGCGCGCTGACCAGCACCCGTGCCTCCAGCGACCCGACCGTCGGCGATCACCATGCCCAGGCGAGGCGGCTCCGCTCCCTGATTGACCTATGCTCGCGGTCATGTCCCTGGCGAGTGCGGGCGGTGCGAGCCGCTGGTTCGGGTCGGTGGCGCAGTCGACTGGCGATGCGCAGGTCTTCGTCTTTCCGTATGCCGGTGGCATCGCCGCGTCGTTCATGGAGTGGCAGGCGAAGGCTGACCCGGAGCTGTCGTTGCAGGTCGCGCTGATGCCGGCCAGGGGAACCCGCCTGCACGAGCCGCCCGTCGACGACGTCACGGAGCTGGTGGACCAGCTGACGACGGCGGTCATCGAGCGGGCGTCGGGGCCGTTCCTGCTGTTCGGGCACAGCCTGGGTGCGCTGGTGGCGTTCGAGGTGACCCGGGAGCTGCGCCGCCGGGGCGCGCCCGATCCGCTGGCGCTGCTGGTCAGCGGCGCCGAGGCGCCGCAGACCCGGCTGGTCGGGCGGCGCTATCACGAACTCGACGACACCGGCCTGATCGAGGCGCTGCGAGACTTCGGGGCCACCCCGGCCGGACTGCTGGCGGACCGGGAGATGATGGAGCTCATCCTGCCGGGTATCCGGGCCGACTTCGCCCTGTCCGAACGGTACGCCTACCGCGCCGAGCCACCGCTGGAGTTGCCGGTGCACGTGCTGCTCGGCGACATGGACGAGCACGTGGACCCGGACCGGGCGGCCGGGTGGATCCTGGAATGCGCGGCCCCGCCACGGCGACATGTCTTCGCCGGTGGGCATTTCTTCCTGACTGACTACCAGACGGAAATCCTGGACCTTATGCGCCGCATCGTCGCCAGTCACAACGCTGCGCCGTAATTGTCGACAAAGGAGGCGTAAGGACCCCTGCCCGCTTCAGGCCTTCCATCGTGTCGGTTTTTCGACCTGGCGGGCCGGCGAGACACGGTGTTAAAGTTCGCCATCCGTTCATCAAGGGACGTCGCTGACCAGGCGGCAAACCGTTGCGTGCGCCGAGGTGCACATGAGCTCGTCGTACTTGCCGTCCTTGGTTCTGCGTGACTACCTGCACACGGTGGCGACCGTCCACCCCCAGCTGCGCGAGGTGCTGGATTTCGAGCGCCCGGGCGCGGCTGCGGCGCTGGCGGAGCTGACCGCCACGGTGAGCGAGTTCGACACCGACTCCACCGGCCGGGGCGACTCCTACCGCCGGGCCCAGCGCGACACCCTGGTGCGCTGGACCGGGATGCGGCAACTGCTGGAGCTGGCCACTCCGCCCGGATCCGAGCCGGTCACCCTCATCCTGGACGTGCTCGGCGGCGACGGCACCGTCGCGCGCGCGGCGAGCAGCCAGGCCGCCTGCTTCGAGTCCAAGCTGGCGTTCATCACCGGCGACCTGTCCGGCCACATGGTCGACAAGGCGCTCGCGCACGGCCTGCCCGCCGTACGCCAGGCCGCGCACTTTCTGTTCCTGCGCGACGCCAGCCTGGACGCGGTGCTGCTGGCCTACGGAACGCATCACATCCCGGCACACCAGCGGCCGCTGGCGGTGGCGGAGGCGGCCCGGGTGGTCCGCCCCGGTGGCCGGATCGTGCTGCACGACTTCGACGAGTCGAGCCCGATGGCCGGATTCTTCGGCGAGACGGTGCATTCGCACGCCTCCGGCGGCCACGACTACCGGCATTTCAGCCGAGCCGAACTGACCGACCTGTTCACCCGGGCCGATCTGCCGGTGCGCATCGTCGACCTTTATGACCCGCTGATCGTGCGCGCCGACACCGCAGAATCGGCGTACGCGCGGATACGCGACTATGTCGGCGACATGTACGGGATACGGGAATTTTTCGCGACGCTGAGCGATGACGAAGTGTGGCGGTTGCTGACGCACCACTTCGACCACACCGGCTACCTGGCCGCGCTCGGTGGCCGTGACGACATCCCGGCGCGGCCGGTGCTCTACCGGGCCGACGGGCAGTTCGTCGCCGAGGTGCCCCGGATGGCGATCGTCGCGGTCGCGACAAGGACGGCATGACCCCATGTCCAGCCCGCGCTACCTGATCGATCTGGTGCACCGGCCCTCGGGCGCCGACGCCGACCGGCCCGCGATCGTCGCCCCCGACGGTGAGCTGAGCTACGCACAGCTGTGGGAGCGGATCGGCGCGACGGCCGAACTGCTGCGCCGGGCCGGGATCAGCCCGGGTGACCTGGTCGGCCTCTACCTGCACCGGTCCGCCGACTACGTGACGTCGCTGCTGGCGACGCTCACGGTGGGCGCGGTCGCGGTGCCGATCGATCCCGAGCTGCCCTCCGGCCGGGCCGAGCAGATGCTCGCCTTGGCCGCGCCCCGGCTCGTCCTGTACGCGGACCGGCCCGCGACCGTCGCCGCGCCGGCGGGCACCCGCTGGCGCGATGTGCGTGCCGCCAAGGTGGTGGCGGGGACCGATCCGCTGGATCGCGCGGGCTGGCTGCCGCCGGGGGAGCAGGCCGCGCTGGTGTTGTTCACCTCGGGTTCCACCGGCCAGGCGAAGGGTGTGGTGCTGCACCACGCCGGGCTGGTCAACCGGCTGGCCTGGGGCCACGACTGGTTCGGTTTCGCCGCCGACGACCGGGTGCTGCACAAGGCGTCGATCGGGTTCGACGCGTCGGTGCACGAGATCTTCTCACCGCTCATCGCCGGTGGCACCGTGGTCATCGCGGGGTCGGGCCTGCAATTCGACAGTCTCGGCCTGGTCCGGCTGATCCAGCGGGAAGCTGTCACGACCGCGCATTTCGTGCCGACCATGCTGCGGCACCTGCTCGACGAGCCGGAGCTGCCCGGATGTGTCACCTTGCGGCGGGTGCTGTGCGGCGGTGAGGCGCTGGACATGCAGCTGGTCCGGCGGTTCCGTGCGGCGCTGCCGGCCGGGCTGTTCAACGGCTACGGCCCCAGCGAGACCTCGATCAACGTGTCCTACTGGGACTGCTCCGAGGCGTACGCGGGCAGCATCGCCCCGATCGGCCGGATCATCGACGGGGTGTCGGCGCGGGTACTGGACGAGGAGTTCCGGCCGGTCGCCGACGGCGAGACCGGTGAGCTGTGGATCGGCGGGGTCGCGGTCGGCCTGGGCTACCTGCGCGACGACGAGCGGACGGCACACCGTTTCCGGCCCGATCCGGCGCAACCGGGCGCCCGGCTCTACCGCACCGGTGACCTGGTGCGGGTCGCGCCGGAGGGTTTCCTGGAGTTCCGGGGCCGGGTCGACGACCAGGTCAAGATCCGGGGCATCCGGGTGGAGCCGGGCGAGGTCGCCGCAGTGCTGCGCAAGCATCCCGCCGTGCACGACGCGGTGGTCGTCGCCGTGCCGGACGAGGACGGGCCGCGCCTGGTCGGGTACGTGGTGCCGCAGCCACGGCGGGCCCCGACGATCGGCGGGCTGCCCCGGTTCCGGCTGCCCAACGGCATGGCGATGACGGCGGCGTCGCCGGACGAGGCCGTCTTCCTCTACCGGCAGATCTTCGACCACGCGGAGTATTCCCGGTTCGGCGTACGCCTCGGAGACGGCGCGGTCGTTGTCGACGTGGGCGCCAATATCGGCCTGTTCTCGCTGTGGGCGACCCGGCAGGCACGCGACGTGCACCTGATCGCGGTCGAGCCGAACCCGGACACGCTGCCGTACCTTCGGGCCAACCTCAGCCTCTACGCCGAGTCCGCGACCATCGTGGAGGCCGCGGTCACCGACGTGGCGGGCACGGCCGAGCTGATCTCGTTTCCCGAGCTGAGCTACCTGTCCGGCCTGGGCGCCGACCGGGCCGACTCCGCGTCGGACCTGGTCCGGTCGCATTACCGGCAGGGCGGCGGCGACGCCGACGAGGCCGAGCAGGCCGCGCTGCTGGCCGACGCGCACCGGCGCCTGACCTCGGTGGCGCACGTGGTGCCGACGGTGACCCTGTCCGCGCTGCTGGACCGGTTCGACCTGGACCGGGTCGACCTGCTGAAGGTCAACACCGAGGGCGCCGAGCTGAGTGTGCTGCGCGGCCTGCGCCCGGAGCACTGGCCCCGCATCGGCCAGGTGTGCCTCGAGGTCGAACGCAGCAGCGTGACCGCGCCGCAGGTCCGCGAGCTGCTGTCGGCGGCCGGGTTCGAGGTGCACGAGATCGGTGACTGGAACGTCGGCGCGGACGCCGATGTCAGCTACCTCTACGCGATGCGGCCGCAGGATCAGCCGCCGGCGGCCTCGCCCTGGGACGAGCCCGCCGACCAGCTGCTGACCACCGGGCTGCTCCAGGGATACCTGTCGTCGGTGCTGCCGCCCGCGATGCACCCGGACCAGCTCGTCTTCGTCGACAGCCTGCCCCGCCTGCCCAACGGCAAGGTGGCCCGGCTGGAGCTGCCGCCGCCACCCCGGCGGCACGTGGAATCGACCCCGGAGCGGGGCAGCGCCCTCGCCGACCGGCTGCGCGAGGCGTGGCGGGTCACGCTCGGCGTCGACGCCGTCCATGACGACGACAACTTCCTCGCTCTCGGCGGGCACTCGCTGACCGCGCTGCGGTTGGCGCGCCGGGTACGCGAGATGGCCGACCTGGAGGTGTCCCCGGCGAGCTGCCTGCGCGCCGGGTCCTTCGCCGACTGGTTGACCCGGGTCACGGACGCGAGACGCGATGTCAGCCCCCCTCGGTGACGCGCCGCGGCACGTCGTCGTGGTGGGCGGCGGCCAGCTCGCCCGCTCGCTGTGCGATTCCCTGGCCTCGATGCACACCCCCCGGCGGATGCGCGTGACCGTGCTGGCCCGTAACCTGACCGCCGCCCTCGGCGTGGCCCGGGGCGCGCAGGTTCGCGCCACGGTCGCCGGGACCGGGGTCGACTTCACCGGCGAGCCGTTCACCGCCGAACCGTCCACCGAACCCGGCGGCGGGTACGCCGCCGACGCCGTGTCGATGGCCCGGCTGCGCCCCGACGTGCTGGTCTGCGCCGCGTCGGCCCAGTCGCCGTACGAGCGGGTGCACGCGCCGTCGGCCTGGACGGAGCTGATCGCCGCGGCCGGCTTCGGGGTGACGCTTGCGTTGCAGGCGGAGCTGGTGTCTCGGCTCGCCGCCGCGCTGGCCGGCGGCGCACCGGACGCGGTGCTGGTCAACGGCTGCTTCCCGGACGCGGTCAACCCGCTGTTGGCTGCGCTGGATCTGCCCGTGCTGAGCGGCATCGGCAACGTGGCGACGCTGGCCGCGTGTCTGGACGCCGCGCTGGGCCGTCCCGGGCCGCGGCGGCTGGCTGTGCTCGGCCACCATGCCCACCTCGCCGCGCCCGGCCCGAACAGCACCGGGGACGACACCGCCGAGATACGCGCCTGGCTGGACGGCCTGCCCGTCCCGGACGTCACCGGGCTGTTGGCCGGCTACCGCGCCCTGCCCCGGCCGCAGCTGAACGCGCTGGCCGGACATGCCGCCGCCGCCCTGGTGGCGGGGCTCGTCGCCGACGTGGGTGAGGTCGCGGCGAGCCTGCCCGGGCCGCTGGGGCTGCCGGGCGGCTATCCGGTCCTGATCAGCGGTGGCCAGGCGCAGCTGCGGCTGCCGCCCGAGGTCAGCGCGGCGCAGGCCGTCGCCTGGAACACCGCCGCCGGGCACCGGGACGGCGTCGAGGTCAGCGACGGCCACGTGCGTTATCCGGAGCACGCCCGGGCGGCGCTGTCGGCGTACCAGCCGGAACTGGCCGAAGGCTGGCGCGTGACCGACATGCCAGAGGTCTTCGCCCGGTTCATCGCCCTGCGCGACCATCTGCGAGCGGCGCCACCGACGCCGGCGCATGCCCCTCGTGTGTTGGAGGAATCCCGATGCCTGTGACCGCCCCGACCACACGGAACCTGATCACCGACTATTACGACGTCATCGCCTCGGCCGTGGATCAGTGCGGCGCCGTCCCGGGCGGCCCTGCCGGGACGCCCGGCTTCGCGCCCGGCTTCGACCTGCCCGAGCTGACCCCGGCGATGCGCGAGTACTACGCCGCCGCCACCGCGAGCTGGTCCCCGCTGGGCGAATACGCCGGGCACCACCTCCAGCTGCTCGACCTGACCGCCAACCCGGGCACCCAGACCACCAAGACGTTCGCGTCGATGGTGATCGTCGCCCGCGCGGTGGAATACATCCGCCGCACCGGGACCCGGCTGTGCATCTTCACGCCGACCTCCGGCAACAAGGGGGTCGCCCTGCGCGACGCGGTGGCCCGCGCCTACGCGGCTGGGCTGGTGACGCCGGAGCAGCTGTCCATCGTGGTGCTGGCGCCGCAGTCGACCCGGCACAAGTTCCGCCACGACGCGCTGGCCACCGACCCGCGGTCACGCCAGGTCAACCCGCTGCTGCGCTACACCGGCAGCGACCCGGAAGGGGTGAAGGCGCTCGGCCGCGCGTTCGTCGACGAGTACGCCGCCACCATGCACGACAAGCACGGCGTCACGCTGTGGTACACCCTCGACCTGAGGAACTACCTGGTCGCGGACGCCGCCCGGGCCGCCTTCGAGGCTGACGTGGCCCCGGCCAGCGCTGCCCGCCCCCGCTGGCACGCCCACGCCGTCTCCAGCGCCTTCGGCCTGCTCGGCTACAACCTGGGCCGCGACGTGCTCGAAGCGGCGGGCCACGCCAGCACAGGCGACCGCCCGGGCTTCCTGCTCGTGCAGCACCTCGGCACGCCCGACATGGTGCTCAACCTGCGCCACGGTTCGTTCGACCGGAACAACTGCCCGGCCTACACGCTGGATGAGGGCGTGGGCGCCTGGACGCAGGACAAGGACCCCCACTTCCCGGCCGTCACCGACGACCCGGCCGAGGTGCTCGACCCCACCTTCTACACCCACCGCCCGGTGACCTCCCCGGCGATGAACGCCTTGATCGAGCGGCACGGTGGCGACGGCATCGTCGTGTCGCGGCGCGAGTGCGCCCAGCGCTACCCGGTGGCCCGGGACTGGCTGGCCAACGCCGGGCTCAACCTGCCCGCCGACCCCGAGCAGCTGCGGGAGTGGTCGATCGTGATGGCGCTGACCGGTGTCTGCAACGCCATCGACCGCGGCCTGGTGCCGGCCGGGCACGACATCGTGGTGCACGGCACCGGCAGCTACGCCAACGACTTCACCGTCGCCGCCGCGGACGCCGAGGTGTCCACGGTCGCCGACATCGTGGCCGCCGTCCTGAGTAAATGGTGAGCCCGGCGTACTCCGACCGCCCGCTCGGCCTGTCACCCGAGCGGGCCGCCTGGCTTGCCGCGCAGGCCCACGCCGCCGGGGTCACCCCGGCCGCGGTGGTCCTCACCGCGACCGCCCTGCTGGTACGCCGGTACACCGGCGCCCAGGTCGTGACGCTGCGGCACGGCGACGACCTGGTGGCGCTGGATCTGGCCGCCGACGCCCCGATCCGCGAGCTGTGGCGGTCGGTGCACCCGGCACCGCCGGGTTCCACCGCCGACGCCAGCGTCCGGTTGGGCCCCGCCCTCGGCGACGGCGCCGTGTCGGGACTGCCCGGCGACTACGCCGACGACCTCTGCGCCGACCTGAGCGAGTTTCTGTCCGCCCTGGACCCGGCCGCGTCGTCGGCCGACGTGCTGCCCTCGGCCCGCTACGAGCAACGCCCGGCACCACAACTGGCCCGGCTGCACGGGGGCGACGGCACCGAAGCCGACGGCGTACGCGGTGACACGATCCCGGCCGCGTTCGCATCGGTCGTCGCCGCGCACCCGCAGCGGATGGCGGTGCTGGCCGACGACGCGGCCGCGACCTATCGCGAACTCGGCGCCGCCGTGGCCGCGACCGCCGTTGCCCTGGCCGACCCGGGCACCGGCCCGGCGCCGCCCGCCCCGGTCGGGGTGCTGTGCCGCCACGGCGTCGCCACCATCACCGGCATCCTGGCGGTGCTGGCCTCGGGGTCCGCGTACGTGCCGCTGGACACCGTGTTCCCGGCGGTCCGGCTGGCCGGGATGCTGCGCGACGCCGGGGTGCGGGCCATCGTCACGGACCCCGAGCACGCGCGGCTCGCCGCCACGCTGGCCGCCGAAGCGGGGCTGCCGCAGCTGCCGATCGTGCACCTGCAGCCGGGCGCCGCCCCGGCCGACCTGTCGGTGCTGCGGGGGCACGCGCGGCCGGACGACCCGGCGTACGTGCTCTACACCTCCGGGTCGACCGGAATGCCGAAGGGTGTGGTGCAGAGCCACCGCAACGTGCTGTTCGGCGTACGCAACCACGTGTGCAACTTCGCCATCCGGCCGGACGACCGCACCAGCGTGCTCACCTCGTTCGGCTACGACATGGCGGTCACCGACACGTTCAGCGCCCTGCTGTCCGGCGCCGCCGCCGTCCCCGTCGACGTTCGCGCGCACGGCCTCGGCCACCTGACCGGCGCCCTCGCCGACCGGGGCGTCACGATCTACCACTCCACCCCGACCGTCTACCGATACCTGGTGGCGAGCCTGGGCGAGGGACGGCGGCTGCCGTCCATCCGCGCCGTCGTGCTCGGCGGCGAGGAGGTGACCCGGCACGACGTGACGCTGGCCCGGCGCTCGTTCGCGCCCGGTGTCGTGTTCGTCAACGGGTACGGCACCACCGAGATCAGCTTCGCCGCGCAGCACCACCTGCCGGCGGACGCGCCGCTGGAGCAGGCCGTCGTGCCGATCGGGTATCCGCTGCCGGGCATCGAGGTGGTGCTGGCCGACCCGGCCGGGCGTCCGACCTGCCTGACCGGCGAGGTGATCGTGGGTACCCCGCACGTCGCACTGGGGTACCTGGGCCGGCCGGAGCTCACCGCGGCCCGGTTCATCGAGCACGGCGGGGTGCGGGCGTACCGGACCGGGGACATCGCGCGGCGGCTGCCCGACGGGATGCTGGTCTACCTGAGTCGCAGCGACCGGATGGTGAAGATCCGCGGCTACCGGGTGGAGCTGGGCGAGGTTGAGGCCCACCTGGCCGGGTTGCCCGGGGTGGGCCAGGCGGCCGTGGTGGCCCGGCGCGGCGCGGCCGGCACCGGCGAGCACGAGATCATCGCGTACGCGGTCCCGGCCCTGGGGGCGAGCGTCGAGCCGGGGCGGCTGCGGGAGCAGTTGGTGGCGGTGCTGCCGGACTTCATGGTGCCCCGGGCCGTGGTGACGGTCACGCAGCTGCCGATGGGCCCGACCGGCAAGCTCGACCAGGCCGCCCTGCCCGATCCGGTCGCCGAGGCCGGGCGAACCGTCGTGGGGGTCGGCGGGCCACCGTGCGGGCCGGTCGAGGAGACGATCGCGGCGGGCTGGTGCGCGGCGCTGGGACTGCCCGCCGTGGACCGCCACGTGAGCTTCTTCGAGTTGGGCGGGCATTCGCTCCAGCTCGCCCTGCTGCAGCGGCACCTCGAGGAACGCCTCGACCGGCGGGTGCCGCTGGCCCGGCTGATGGAGTTCCCGACGGTGGCGCAGCTGGCGGCGCACCTGGGGGCGGCGGCGGACGCCGATGGCGTACCGGTGGACGGTCGCCTGGCGGCGGTCAGGCAGCGGATGGCGCGACGCAGGGCCGCGCGCGGCGGTGGCGGCGGGCAGGGGGAGACGTGAGCGAGGACGACCAGATCGCGGTGGTGGGCCTGTCCTGCCGAGTGCCCGGCGCGGACGACGCACCCGCCATGTGGCAGAACCTGCTGGCCGGGGTGGACTCGGTGCGTCGGCTGACCGCCGCCGAGGGCGCGCTCACCGACCCCGACTGGGTGCCGGTGTTCGGGCGGCTCGACGACCTGGACGGTTTCGACGCCGACCTGTTCGGCTATCCCGCCGAGCTGGCGGCGCTGCTCGATCCGCAGCACCGGCTGTTCCTCGAGGTCGCCTGGCGCGCCCTGGAGGACGCCGGAATCGATCCCGACCGTGACCCGGCCCAGGTCGGCGTGTTCGCCGGCTGCGGCCCCAACCGGTACCTGCACCATCACCTGCTGGGCAATCCCGCCCTGAAGCCCGGCTTCGGTGGCCTGGCCGAGGACTGGGACGACGCGCTGACCGGTTCGGGCTGCGACTACCTGCCGACGCGCACCGCGTACGCGTTGGGGCTGGCGGGACCGGCCGTGGCCATCCAGACCGCCTGCTCGACATCGCTGGTCGCGGTGTGCCAGGCGGCGCAGAGCCTGCTCGACTACCGCTGCGACGTGGCGATCGCCGGTGGCGCGGCGGTGGTCTCGACCCGGCAGGCCGGTTACCGCCTGCGGCCGGGCGGCCTGCTGGCCACGGACGGGGTGTGCCGCCCCTACGACGCGGCCGCGACCGGGCAGGTGTTCGGCAACGGCGCCGGTGCGGTGGTGCTCAAGCGCCTCGCCGAGGCGCGAGCCGACGGCGACAACGTCTACGCCGTCCTGCCGGGCTGGGCGGTGAACAACGACGGCGCCGACCGGCCCGGCTTCACCATACCGGGCGTGGCCGGGCAGGCGTCGGTGCTGGCGGAGGCGCTGGCGTCGGTGGGCTGGGACCCGGCCGATGTGGGCTACCTGGAGGGTCACGGCACCGGCACCTCGGTGGGCGACGCGATCGAGGTCGACGCCCTGACTCGGGTACGCCGGCGCAGCCGCGGCCCGCTGCTGCTCGGCTCGGTCAAGGGCAACCTCGGCAACCTGGACGCCGCCGCCGGGGTGATCTCCCTGATCAAGACCGTGTACGCCGTCCATACCGGACAGGTGCCGGGGACGGCACACTTCACCCGCCCGCATGACGATGTCGACCTGGCCGCGGCGGGCGCCGAGGTCAGCGCGCAGGCCCGGCCGTGGACCGGGCACCGCCGGGCCGGGGTGAGCTCGTTCGGCCTCGGCGGCACCAACGCGCACGTGCTGGTGCAGCACGTGCCCGGTGC
Organism: Micromonospora sp. NPDC004551; assembly: GCF_040609975.1. NCBI lineage: Bacteria > Bacillati > Actinomycetota > Actinomycetes > Micromonosporales > Micromonosporaceae > Micromonospora > Micromonospora sp. NPDC004551. The sequence continues at coordinate 16,278 of NZ_JBEXLM010000010.1, forward strand.
GGACGACCATGACGAGTCGAACAGCGAGCTCGGACAGGAACGTCACGACCGGATGGTGCTGGGGCTGTCGGCGGGCAGCCCGACGGCGCTGCGGGAGTCGGCCCGACGGCTGGCCGAGCGGCTCGCCGTGGGTGACCTCGCCGTGGCGGACGTGGCGCACACCCTGGCGGTGGGACGGCGGCGGCTGGCCTGCCGGGCCGCCGTCGGATGCGCCGACGCCCAGGAGGCGGTCGGGCGGTTGACCGCGCTCGCGCAGGGCGAACCGGCGGCCCACGACGCCGCCGCGCGCTCCTGGCTGGACGGTGGCGACCTGCCTGCGGTGCGGGGGCGGCGGGTTCGGCTGCCCGGCTATCCGTTCCAGCGGACCCGACACTGGATCGAGGCGACCCGATGAACGGCCCCCACCTGCCCTATCCCGAGCTGTGCCTGCCCGACCTGGTCGCCGGGCACGCCCAGCGGCGCCCCCACGCGCCCGCCGTCGTGCAGGGCGACCTGACCCTGAGCTACCGCGACCTCGTCGGCCGGGCCAGCGCCCTCGCCGCGTCGCTGCGCGCCCACGGCATCGCCCCGGACGACCTCGTCGGTGTCTGCGTGGACCGCCGCCCGGACCTGGTGGTCGCCCTGCTCGGCGTGCAGGCGGCCGGCGCGGGGTATGTCCCGCTCGACCCCGCGCTGCCGCCGCAGCGGTTGCGCGAACTGTCCGCCGAGGCCCGCCTCGAGGTCATCGTCGGTGCGCCCACCGCCGCGCCCGAAGCCTTCGGCGAGGTGACCGTGCTGGGCGTACCAGCCGAAACGGCGCCCTGGCAGCCGACGCCCGCGACGCTGTCCACCACGGCGTACGCGATGTTCACGTCCGGGTCGACCGGGCAGCCCAAGGGCGCGGTGATCGAGCACCGGGCGCTGACCGAGAAGGTCACCAACATCGCGGACTTCTCCAACTACGGCGAGGCGACCCGGTGCCTGGCCTTCGCCTCCATCGGGTTCGACGCGTCCGTGGCCGACCTGCTCGCTCCGCTGGCCGCCGGCGGCACGGTCGTGCTGGCCGGCGACGCCGAGCGGGCCGACCCGACCCGGCTCTACCGGGTGTGCGCCGAACAGGGCGTCGACGTGGTGGTGCTGCCGCCGCCGATCCTGCCGCTGCTGGACCCGACCCGGCTGCCCGGCGTTCGGCTGGTCATGACCGGTGGGGAAGCGACCGGCCCGGAGCAGGTCGGCCGGTGGACCGCGGGAGGCCGCCGGTTCATCAGCGTCTACGGCCCGACCGAGGCGACGGTGTTGGTGTCCTGGTTCGAGGGCAACGGCACCTGGACCCGGCCCATCCCGATCGGCAGGCCCGCCGCCAACCACCGCATCCACCTCGTCGACGACAGCCTGCGCGAGGTCGGCCCCGGTGAGATCGGCGAGGTGCTCGCCGGCGGGCCGGGGCTGGGCCGCGGCTACCTGTTCGACGCCGCGCGCACGGCCGAGCGGTTCATCCCGGATCCGTTCACGGCGCAGCCCGGGCAGCGGCTCTACCGCACCGGTGATCTCGCCCGATGGTTGCCCGACGGGAGCCTGGAATTCCTCGGCCGCGCCGACCGGCAGGTCAAGATCCGGGGACAGCGCGTCGAGCTCGGCGAGGTGGAGGCGGTGCTGCGCCGCCACCCCGAGGTGGGCAACGCCAGCGTCCAGGCGCGCGGCGGCCCCGGCGGCCAGGAACTCGTCGCGTACGTGGCGACCGGCCTGGACGTGGCGGACCTGCGCGCCCACTGCGCGCGGCTGCTGCCGCCCGCGGCCGTCCCGGCGCGGATGTTCACCATGGCCGAGCTGCCGATCACCATCAACGGCAAGATCGACACCGAGCGGCTGGCCGCCCTCGCCGAACCCGCCCCGGCACCGCAGGGCGAGGCACCGGCCACCGACACCGAACGCCTCATCGCGCAGGCCTGGGCGGTGCTGCTGGACGAGCCGGCCCTCGACCGCGACGCCGACTTCTACGACCACGGCGGACACTCCATCACCGCGATGCGGCTGGTCGCCGACCTGCGCAAGCGGCTCGGCCGGAACATCGCGATCGAGGACGTGCTGATCGGGCGTACGCTGCGCGGCATCGCCGCCCGCGCCGACGCCGCCGCCGAAGCCGGCCCGGCCACCGCCTCCCGGGGCCGTCCACCGGCCCTGTCCCCGGCGCAGCAGCGGCTGTGGTTCCTCGACCGCTACTTCCACGCCGCCCCATCGGCCTACAACGTCGCCTTCGCCGAGCGGCTCACCGGCCCCCTCGACATCGCGGCCCTGGCCACGGCCCTCACCGCCGTCGCGGACCGCCAGCAGATCCTGCGCTGGCGCATCCCGGACACCGACGGCGTCCCGTACGCCGTGGCCGACCCGCCCGCGCCGGTGCCGCTGCCCGTGCGGGAACTGGCCCCGGGCACAGACCTCGCCACCCACCTCGCGGCGGGTGCGGCGGCACCGTTCACGCTGGCCACCGACACGCTGTGGCGGGCCGAACTGATCCGCACCGGCGCCGACGAGCACGTGCTGGCCGTCTACGCCCACCACGCCGTGTTCGACGGCTGGTCCCAGTCGCTGTTCTACGCCGACCTCGCCACCGCCTACCGCGCCGCGCTCGGCGACGGGCCGCCGCTGCCGCCACTGCCCGCCACCTACGGCGACTATGTCGCGTGGCGCGCCGACCGCTCCCGGCGACGCGCCCAGCAGGACCTGGACTGGTGGCTGGAGCACCTGACCGGCGTACCCGTCGTGCTGGAGCTGCCCGGAGGACGAGACCGGCCCGCCGAACAGACCTTCACCAGCGCGACCGTGACCACCCGGCTGGACCGGGCCGCGACCGCCGCCCTCACCGACCTCGCCGCCGGGCTCGGCGCGACCCCGGCCGCCGCCGTGCTGGCCGCGTTCGCGCTGGTGCTGACCCGGCGCACCGGCCACCCGGACCTGGTCATCGGCACGCCCACCGTGGACCGGCGAACCGTCGACTTCGAGCAGATGGTCGGGTTCTTCATCGAGATCGCACCGCTGCGGCTGCGTCAGGCCCCCGAGGCGGGCTTCGCCGAGCATGTGCGCGCCGCGCGGGAGGAACTCCTCGCCGCGCTCGCGCACCCGGAAGCGCCGGTGGAACGCCTCGTCGGCGGGTTCGGCCTCGGGGGCCTGCTCGACCGCAGCCCACTGGTGCAGGTGCTGTTCAACATGTACACGTTCGACGAACCGAAGCTGGACCTGGCCGGGCTCGACAGCGAGCCGGTGCCGGTGGCCGCGCCCGGGTCGCCGTTCGATCTCACCCTCTACGGCGTGACCCGGGACGGGCACCTGCGCGTGGAGATCGTCTTCAACCCGGAGGTCTACGGCACCGACCTGATGACGGCCCTGCTCGGCGAGGTCGAGCAACTGCTGCGGGCCGGGACCGCCGATCCGCGGCAACCCGTGTCACAACTGCCCGGCTGGACGGCCATCCCGGCCGGGACGCCGGGCCACGTGACCCGGGCCGCCCGGGTCAAACGGGCCGTGGGCCGGTCGGGCGCGATCACCCAACGCCCCGCCACCGCCACCGAACGCCAGATCGCGTCGGTCTGGTGCAACGTGCTCGGCATACCGGAGGTGGCGGCCACGGACAGCTTCTTCGACATCGGCGGTGGCTCACTGGCCGTCGCCGTCGTGCAGCGGCAACTCAACCGGCTGCTCGGCACGAACCTGCGGCTGGTGGACCTGTTCCGCCATCCGACCGTGCGCACCCTCGCCACGCACCTGGACAGCACCCGCGCGTCGGAGGAATCACCTGCGGAAAGCGCCGAGGACGCGGCCGTGGAACGGGCCGCCCGCCGCGGCGCCGTCCGACTTCAGCGCGCCCGGCGCCGCTGGACCGACGAGCCCGCGGTCGAAGGTGATCCGGCGTGACGCATCTGGTCCCCCTCGGTGACACCGGCTGGTCGGTCTGGCGTGACGTGCTGCTGCGCAGCGCCGGGTTCCCCGCCGACGGCCTGGACCGCTTCGCCGCACCGGACTGCGCCGACGCCGCCGACCGTCACCTCGCCGGTGACCTCGACGCGGCGGCGTTCACGGCCGTGTACGCCGACGCCACCCGGGCGTCGGCGGCGGCGGTGTGCCAGATCGCCGCCGACCCGCTGTTCCGTGAGGCCGTGACCTGGCAGAACCCGGACGTCCTGGTGGCGCTCGACGGGCTGGTCACCGACGGCCCGGACGGGCCACGCAACGTCCGCCGCCGGGGCCGGGAAAACGTCGTCGCCGGGTACTGGCAACGCTATGTCGCCAAGTGCGAAACCATCGGCTTCTTCGGGCCGGTGTGCTGGGGCACCGTCGAACCCGGCCCGGCCACCATCACCACCATGCCCGGCCCCGGCCTGCTCCGCCAACGCGCCGTCCACCTCGAATACTGGGCCCTTTGCGCGTACGCGGACAGGCTGGCGGCGGACCCGCCGGTGCGGGCGTGGCTGGCCCCGACCCTGGCGCCGCACGCCCACCTGGACGGGCGGGTCGTGCACCGGCCCGCCCAACGCCCGACGCCGGTGTCGCTGACCGAGTCGATCGCGCTGGCTTGCTGCGACGGCCGCCGCCCCGCGCGGGAGATCGTCGACGACCTGGTCCGCGACGAGCAGGCCGGCGTACGCCGGGCCGAGGAGGGGTTCCTGCTCCTGGCGCACCTGGCCGAACGGGGCCTGCTGCGCTGGGACTTCGACCTGCCGCAGGGCTTCGCCGCCCAGGCGTGCCTGCGCGAACGGATCGGCGCCATCGGCGACCCGGCGCTGCGGGACAACGCCCTGGCCGGGCTGAACCGGCTGACCGATGCCCGGACCCGGGTCGCTGTCGCCGCCGGTGACCCCACCGCGCTGGCCGACGCGCTGTCGGCACTGGACGCCGAGTTCACCGAGCTGACCGGGTTGCCGCCGCGCCGCCGGGCCGGGCAGAACTACGCCGGGCGGGCGCTGTGCCACGAGGAGACCGCCCGCGACGTGGAGTTCACCGTCGGCACCGGCCTGCTCGACTCCCTGGCCCCGGCACTGGCGTGTGCGTTGCAGGCGGCGCGCTGGCTCACCGCCGAACTGGCCACGGCCTACGCCGACGCGCTGCGCGACCTGTACGCCGAGTTGAGCGGCGACGGACCGGTCCGCCTCGGCGACCTGTGGTTCCTCGCCCAGGGCCCGCTGTTCGGGCCCAGCGAGCGGCCCGTCGACCGGGTCGCGCACGAATTCGCCACCCGCTGGGAACGGGTGCTCGGGCTCGCCGACCTGCCCGCCGACGCCGCGCGGCTGCAGGTCAGCTCGGCCGACCTGGCGCCCCGGGTGGCCGAGCAGTTCCCGGCCACCCGGCCCGGCTGGAGTGCCGGCCGGGTGCACAGCCCGGACCTGCAGATCTTCGCCGAGTCGCCGCAGGCGCTGGCCGACGGCGAGTTCGGGGCGGTGCTCGGTGAGCTGCACGCGGCGTACGCGACGTTCAACGCCGAACTGTTCACGCACTGCCATCCCGACCTGGACCGACTACGGCGCGCGTACGCGGCGGACCTGGGCTCGGGACGGCTGCGCCCGCTCTACCCGGTCGACTTCCCCCGGGTCGGCGGCCGGTTGTCGGCGTCTCTGTTCGGGCCCGGCGACCACCAGCTCGCGTTCGCCGACGCGCCGGGCGCCCGACGGGGTCGGCTCGTGCCGGCCAACGCCGCCCTGGTGTCAGAAGTGGACGGCACCATGGTGGCGACCGGGCCCGACGGCACCCGCTGGCCGCTGGTCGAGGTGTTCTCCGACCTGATCGCGGTGCACGCCGCCGACGCGTTCAAGCTGATGACCGAACGCCCACACAGCCCCCGGATCACCGTGGACAACCTGGTGCTGGCCCGGGAGACCTGGCGCACCACGGTCGGGCAGACCGGCCTGACCAGCACCATCGACCAGGCACAGCGCTACCTCGCGGTACGCCGGTGGCGGGCCGCGCTGGGCCTGCCCGAGCGGGTCTTCATCCGGGTGGCCACCGAGCTCAAACCCACGTACGCCGACCTGAGCAGCCCGCTGTACGCCAACCGGCTCTGCCTGCTGCTGCGGGCGGCACACCGGGCGGGCGGCGACGACGTGCCGGTGACGGTGTCGGAGCTGCTGCCGCAACTGTCACAGGCGTGGCTGCCCGACGGACAGGGCCGCCACTACGTCAGCGAGCTGCGCCTGCACATCCGCGACTCGGCCGAGCCAGAGGAGGCGCCGTGACCGACGAGACAGTGGAGCCGATCGCGATCGTCGGGCTCAGCCTGCGCGTACCAGGGGCGTCGTCGGCGGAGCAGTTCTGGCGCAACCTGGTCGACGGCACCGAGTCGTTCACCCGGTTCAGCCGGGCCGAGCTGCTGGCGCGCGGGGTCAGCGAGGACGAACTCGACGACCCGGCGTACGTGCCGGTGGCGGCCGTGCTCGACCAGTTCGACCATTTCGACGCGGGCCTGTTCGGCATGAGCCCACGCGACGCGGAGCTGGCAGACCCGCAGCAGCGGCTGTTCCTGGAGCACGCGCACGCCGCCCTGATCGACGCGGGCTGCGACCCGACCCGCTACGACGGCGAGATCGGCGTCTACGCGGGCAGCAACGCCGACCTGTACCAGTGGCTCAACGTCCGGCGCAATCCGCAGGCGCTGGCGGACGCGGGGGAGCTGCGGGTGTCGCTGGGCAACAAGCCCGACTACCTGGCCAGCACCGTGTCGTTCCGGCTCAACCTGCGCGGCCCGGCGATGACCGTGCAGACCGCCTGCTCGTCGTCGCTGGTGGCGGTGCACCTGGCCAGCGAGGCGCTGCGCAACGGCGAGTGCGACACGGCGCTCGCGGGCGGGGTGTGCGTGGAGCTGCCACATGCCGTCGGGTATCTCGCCGACGATGGGTACACGTCCGCCGACGGGCACTGCCGCCCGTTCGACGCGCAGGCCAACGGCACCGTCTACGGCAGCGGGGTCGGGGTCGTCGTGCTCAAGCGGCTGTCCGACGCGCTGGCCGAAGGAGACGACATCCGCGCGCTGATCATCGGCAACGCGGTCAACAACGACGGCACCACCAAGGCGAGCTTCACCGCGCCCAGCGTCAGCGGGCAGTTGGAGGTCGTCGTGCAGGCCCTCGCGGTCGCCGGCGTCACCCCACGCTCGGTCAGCTACGTGGAGGCGCACGGCACCGGCACGGTCCTCGGCGACTCGATCGAGATCGCGGCGTTGACGGCGGCCTACGGGCGGCGCACCACCGAGCGGGGCTGGTGTGGGGTCGGCTCGACCAAGGCCAACATCGGCCACCTCAGCGCGGCCGGTGGGGTGATCGGCCTGATCAAGACGGTGCTGTCGATGCAGCACCGGCTCATCCCGCCCAGCATCAACCACGACCGGCCGCACCCGGAGATCGACTTCGAGGCGAGCCCGTTCTACGTGGTGTCGACGCTGACCAAGTGGGAGCCCGAGGAGCAGCGGCCGCTGCGGGCCGGGGTGAGCTCCCTCGGCCTCGGCGGCACCAACGCGCACCTGCTGCTCCAGGAAGCGCCCCCTCCCGCACCCGCCACGGCGCCGCGCCACGGTGAGGGCGAGCTGATCCAGGTGTCCGCCGCGACCCCGGCCGCGCTGGCGGCGGCGTGCGCCCAGGTGGCCACCCGGCTCACCGACCGGCCGGAGTTGGAGCTGCGCGATGTGGCGTACACCTTGCGGGAGGGACGGCCGGTCCATCAGCACCGCGCCGCCGTCGTCGCGGTGGACCGGGCGCAGGCGGCCGCAGCGCTGACCGACCCGAGGCGTCGGGCCGGCGGCGACGCCGCGAGCGTGCCCCGGGTGGGCCTGCTCTTCCCCGGCCAGGGCTCGCAGCACCCCGGCATGGGTGCGCGCCTCGCCGAGACCGAGCCGGAGTTCGCGGCCACCGTGGCCGAATGTGCCGGCATCCTCGGCTGGGACCCGCACGAGCTGATCTTCAGCACGCAGGCCGGCGCCGACCAGCGGCTGACCGAACCCGCGGTGCTGCAACCCGCCCTGTTCACCATCGAATACGCCACCGCGATGCTGTGGCGGCGCTGGGGTGTCACACCCGCCGCCATGATCGGCCACTCCATCGGCGAGCTGGTGGCGGCGACCGTGGCCGGGGTCTTCGACCTGCCCGACGCGCTGCGGCTCGCCGCTGCCCGGGGCCGACTGGTCCAGGCCGCGCCGCAGGGCCGCATGCTCGCCGTGCAGCGCGGCGCCGACGAGATCTCCCCCCTGCTGCCCGCCGGCGTCGCCGTGGCGATCAGCAACGGCCCCAACACCTGCGTGCTGGCCGGCGCATCGGACCCGGTGACCGCATTCGCCGACACGCTGCGCGAACGCGGCGTCAGCTGCACCCTGCTGCGGTCGCCGTACGCGATGCACGTGCCGCTGCTGGACCCGGTGCGCGAGGAGTTCGCGGCGCTGGTGGCGGCGGTGCCGCGCCGGGCGCCGAGCCTGCCGGTGTGGTCGGCCGCGACCGCCGCACCGTTCAGCGACGCGCAGATCACCGATCCGGCGTACTGGGGGGAGCAGCTGTGCCGTCCGGTGCGGTTCGGGGCCACGGTGGCAGCGCTCGCCGCGACGGGCACCGCCGACGAGTGGCTGCTGCTGGAGTGCGGTCCCGGCCGCCAGCTCGCCGGCCTCGCCCGGCTCAACCTGCCGCCGGGGGCCAGGGCACCGCTGCGTACGCTGCCCGCGCCGGGGGAGAAGCTGACCGACCGGCAGACCGCCTACGAGGCGGCGGGCCGGTTGTGGACGGCCGGTGTCCCGGTACGGCTGCCCGCGCCGGACAAACCACGCCGGGTGCCCCTGCCCGGGTACCCGTACCAGCGGACCCGGCACTGGATCGACCCGGCGCCGGTGGCCGCACCAGCCGAACCGGCCCCCGACCGCCGCCACGACGACGGGGTAGTCGAGGTGCCGGTCTGGCACCAACTGCCCGCCACGGCACCCGCCGAGGCGCCCGGTCAGCTGCTGCTCTTCGCCGCCGGTGAGCGGGGCACAGCCCTCGCGGCCCGGCTGCGTGAGCGCGGCACCGACGTCACCGTGGTCCGCCCCGGCGCCGCCTTCGCCGTCCGCCCAGGCGGCTACCAGCTGCGCACGACCAACGCCGCCGACTATCAGCGGCTGCTCGACGAGTGCGCCGACGACGGCCGGGCCGCCCGGATCGTGCACGCCTGGGCGCTGGACGGCGACCCGGCCGGCTCCGATGCGGACGCCGTGTCGGCGGCCCAGGAGCACGGGTACTACGCGCTGCTGACGCTGCTGGACGCGCTGCCGGCCGCCGACGTGGAGCTGGATGTGGTCACCGCCGGCGTGGCCGACGTGACCGGGGCCGACCTGGTGCGCCCGGAACACGCCACGGCGGCCGGGGTGGTGCGCTCGGTCCCGCTGGAACGCCCGCAGCTGCACTGCCACTGGGTCGACGCCGACCCCGGCGACCTCGACGTGGACGCGCTGGTGGACGAACTGCTCGGCGCCGAGCGGGCCGAGACGGTCGCGCTGCGGCTGGGCGGGCGCCGCTGGACCCGCGAGTTCGTTCCGGTCCGGCCGGGTGGGCGTGCCGCCTCCGGGTCGGGCATCCGCGACGGCGGGCGTTACCTGATCACCGGCGGGCTGGGCCGCGTCGGCGGCGCGTTCGCCGCCGAGCTGGCCCGCCGTGGCGCGCAACTGGTGCTGGTGAGCCGCACCGCGCAGCCGCCGCCGGCCGCGATCGAGGCCCTGGCGCGGGCGGGCGCCCGGGTGCGTCACCTCACCGCCGACGTGGCCGACGTGGACGCCATGCGGGCGGTACGCGCCGAAGTCCTGCGTGACCTCGGCGGCCTCGACGGCATCATCCACGCCGCGAAGCTGCCCGACACCGGCCTGTCCGCCGGGTCGCGGCTGGCCGAGGCGGCGGCGGAACTGCGGCCGAAGGTCACCGGCACGCTGGTGCTGCGCGAGGTCTTCGGTGACCTGCCGCTCGACTTCGTGGCGCTGACCTCGTCGGTGACCGCGCTCGCCGGTGGCCTGGGCCGGGCCGACGACACCGCCGCCAACGCGTTCCTCGACGCGTACGCGCGCAGCCCGCACGGCTGGCCGACCCGCCTCGTGTCGCTGGCCTGGGGCGCGTGGCGGGAGGAGGGCGTGCCCGAACACGACGGGTTGCCCCCCGCGGCGGCGGTCGCCGCGGGGCAGCGGGTCCTCGCCGAGGGCCGCACCGGCTCGGTGGCGATCGGCGCCTACACGGTGGCCGCGGTCGCCGGCCACGAACGGCGACTCGCCTCGGCCGCCGCCACGGTGACCTCCACCGTGGCCGCCGCGGACGGCGACCTGACCGCCACCATCGCCCGGATCTGGGGCGACGTCCTCGGCGTCGCCGAGGTCGACCCGCACGACAACTTCTTCCGACTGGGCGGCACCTCGCTGGTGGCGGCGCAGCTGGTGCTGCGCATCCGCCAGGCCGTCGGCGCCCGGCTGTCCATGCGGGTGCTGTTCGATGCGCCGACCGTCGCCGCGATGGCCGCCCGGATCGAGTCGCTGCGCGGCGCACCACCGGCCGCCGACGCGGAGGCACCCATCCCGCGCCTCCGCAGACCGGGGCAGCCGGCATGACCGACTGCACCGCAGCGAAGCAAGGGCCAGGAGGGCATGCCAAGGAGGGCCCGGCATGACCGACTGCACCGCAGCGAAGCAAGGGCCAGGAGGGCATGCGGAGGAGAACCCAGCATGACCGAGTTGCGGCACGACCTCACGGCGGTGGGCGACGTCTACACCGTCCCCGCCTCCTACGCCCAGGAGCGGGTCTGGTTCACCGCCCAGCTCAGCCCCGGGCAGCCGCTGTTCACGATGACCGACGCGGTCACCCTGCCACCCGGCGCGGGGCCGGAGCAGGCGCTCGCCGCGCTGCGGGCGGTCACCGAACGGCACGAGGCCCTGCGCACCACCCTGCGCCTGAGCGACGGCGAGCTCTACCAGGACATCCACCCCGCGGTGCCGATCGAGCTGCCGGTGACCGACCTGTCCGGGCTAACCCAGCCGGACCGGGAACGCGCCCGCGCCGAGATCGTCGCCGAGTACGCCCGCCTCGACCTGTCGATGGACCGCGCGCCGCTGTGGCGGGCGCGGCTGCTGCGGCTCGGCGCGGACACCTGGTGGCTGCTGTTCGCCGGGCACCACGTCATCCTCGACGGCACCTCACTGCTCAACCTGCGTGCCGAGCTGACCGAGCTGTGCGCCGCCGCCGTCGCGGGCCGCACGCCGGACCTGCCCGACCTGCCCATCCAGTACGCCGACTACGCCGCCTGGGAACGCGATCGCCTCGACGGCCCTCGGTGGGGCCAGCTGCGCGACTACTGGCGGGAGACGCTGACCGGCCTGCCCGTCGTGCACACGCTGACCACCGACCGTCCGCGCCCGCCGGCCCGTACGTTCAACGGCGGCGACGTCCGTCGCACCCTGCCCGAAGGCGTGGCGCAGGCGCTACCCGAGCTGTCCCAGCAGGCCGCCGCGACCCCGTTCATGGTGCAGCTGGCGGCCTATGTCGCGCTGCTGCACCGGCTGTCGGGCAGCGACGACATCGTGGTCGGCATGCCGGTGGTGGGCCGCGACCGTGCCGAGTTGGAGCCGCTGCTGGGCATGTTCATGAACATGCTGACGCTGCGGGTCGACGTCTCCGGTGATCCGCCGTTCCTGACCCTGGTCCGCCGGGTGCGCCACGTCGTACTCGATGCGTGGGACCACCAGGACATGCCGTTCCAAAAGCTCGTCGAGGAACTGGCGGTGCGGCGCGACCCCGGCGTGCCGCCGCTGTATCAGGTCACCTTCCACCATCTGCCGACCGGCCGCGGTGAGGCGTTCGGCGGCGCCATGGACGACCTGTCGCTGGAGATCGCCGGCAACGAGCTGCGGCTGGAGTACAACAACGCACTGTTCGAGGCCGCCACCATGGAGGCGTTCGCGGACCGCTACCTGCTGCTGCTCGCGGCCGCCGCCGCGGCGCCGCGGACCAGGGTGGGCGCGCTGCCGATCATGTCGGACGCCGAGCGCGCCCAGGTCGTGACCGGCTGGAACGCCACCGACGCCCCGGTGCGCCAGACCACCCTGGCGGAGCTGTTCGACGACCAGGCCCGGCGTACCCCGGACGCGATCGCGCTGGTCGACGGCGAAACCCGGCTGACCTACGCCGAGTTGTCCGCCGCCGCCGAGCAGGTGGCACGGCGGCTGATCGCGCACGGCGTAGGCCCTGAGTCGATCGTCGCCATCCACGAGCCCCGCTCCCGCCGCCTGGTCGCCGGGCTGCTCGGCATCCACCGGGCCGGTGCGGCCTACCTGCCGTTGGATCCGGACTATCCGGCCCAGCGGCTGGCCTACATGCTCGCCGATGCCGGTGCCGAGGTGCTGCTGGCCGACGAGGCGCCGCAAGGGCTGGCCGTACCGGGCGTCGTGCTGCCGCTGACCGGCCCGGACGAGCCCGACACCGCTGCGGGCACCACCGCCGGGCCGGGCAACGTCGCGTACCTGATCTACACGTCAGGGTCCACCGGGCGACCGAAGGGCGTGATCAACGAGCACGCCGGCATCGTCAACCGGCTCGACTGGATGCAGGACACCTTCGGACTCGGACCCGACGACGCCGTCCTGCACAAGACGCCGATCGGTTTCGACGTGTCGGTCTGGGAGGTGTTCTGGCCGCTCACCGTGGGTGCGCGGCTGGTGCTGGCCCAGCCGGGCGGACACCGCGACCCGGCGTACCTGCGGGATCTAATCGAACGGGAGCGCATCACCACCGTCCACTTCGTCCCGTCGATGCTGGACGCCTTCCTGGCCACGGCCGGTACCGCCGACCTCGCCAGGTGCGGGTCGCTGCGACGGATCGTGTGCAGCGGCGAAGAGCTGCCGCTCGACCTCGCCCGCCGGGCCGTGGCCGCCCTCCCGGCCGCCGCGCTGCACAACCTCTACGGGCCCACCGAGGCCGCGATCGACGTCACCGCCTGGGCGGCTACGCCCACCGCGTTGGCCGGGGTCACCCGGGTGCCGATCGGCAGGCCCATCCGCAACGTCCGCACCTACGTGCTCGACCAGGCTCTGCAGCCGGTGCCGGTCGGCGTCGCCGGGCAGCTCCACCTCGGCGGGGTGCAGGTGGCCCGCGGCTACCTGCACCGCCCCGAACTCACCGCCCGCACGTTCGTCGCCGACCCGTTCCACGGCGCCGGCGGTCGGCTCTACGCCACGGGCGACCTGGCCCGCTGGCGGACCGACGGCACCCTGGAGTTCCTCGGCCGCATCGACGACCAGGTCAAACTGCGGGGCCTGCGGATCGAGCTGGGGGAGATCGCCGCCGTGCTGCGCGAGCAGCCGGGCATCGGCTCCGCCGCCGTCGTCGTACGCGGCGCCACGCCCGCCGAACAGCGCCTGGTGGCGTACGTGACGCTGACAGCAGGCACCGAAAGCCTGGACCAGGCGGCGCTACGGGATGCGCTGAAGCGGCAGCTGCCGGAATACATGGTGCCGTCGGCGTTCGTGCCGCTGGCCGCACTGCCCCTGTCTGCCAACGGAAAGCTCGACACCGCCGCGCTACCCGCGCCCGGGCACGACGACAGCCGCACCGCCGAGCGCCGGCCACCGGTCACCCCGGTCGAGCAGGCCATCGCCGCCGCCTGGCAGGACGTGCTGGGGGTCAGCGACGTCGGGCTCGACGACGACTTCTTCGAACTGGGCGGGCATTCGCTGTTGGCGATACGGATGCTGGCCAGGCTGCGCGACGCGTACGGCGACATCGACGTCGGCGTGATGGACGTGTTCCAGCACCCGACCGTTCAGGGGCTGGCCGCGCTGATCGACGGCCCGGCCGACCGGGAGCGCCGGCGACCGCTGCTCTACGAACTGACCAAGCCGGTCCCGGCGGGGCAGCGGGTGCGCTCCTACGTGTGCGTACCCTACGGTGGCGGGCTGGCCAGCATCTACCAGCCGCTCGCGGACGAACTGCCGCCCGGGCACACGCTGTTCTCGGTGGCAGTCCCCGGCCATGACGTCGGGGTCAGCGACGCGGAGCTGCCCTTCGACGAGCTGGTCGACCGGTGCGTCGCCGAAATCCAGGACCGGGTGGACGGCCCGCTGGTCCTGTACGGCCACTGCGTCGGCGGCGCCCTGCTGACCGGCATCGCCCGGCGGCTGCACGAGCAGGGCCGCCCGATCGACGCGATCTACGCCGGCGGCGTGTTCCCGACGGCCCGGCCGGACAACATGCTCGGCCGCCTGGTCGACTGGGTCGACTCCCGTGGCGCCGACCGGCGTTACGAGACGTTCCTGCGCTCGATCGGCGCCGAGCTGGCAGACCTGGACCAGGCGCAGGTCGACCGGTTCGTCCACCACGTGCGGCGGGAGGCCGCCGAGGCGCAGGAGAAGTTCACCGAGTGGCTGGAGGCCGAGCCCGTCCAGGTGCCCGCGCCGGTGATCTCCGTCGTCGGCACCCACGACATGCTCACCGAGTACTACGAGGAGCGCTACCGCGAGTGGAGCCTGCTCGGCGAATCCACCGCGCTGGTGGTCCTCGACCAGGCCGGGCACTACTTCATCAAGCAGCGGGCCAAGGCGCTCGCCGAGGTGGTCACCCAGACCCATCTGCGCCTGGCCGAGCCCCCCGCCGCGCAGGCCACCGCGGAGCGGCTCGCCGGTGACGGCTGGGAACTGGCCGCCACCAGCGCCGACCCCGTCACCGCCGGCACCGACGTGCAGCCCGGCGTACGCCGGTTCCTGGCGCTCACCGCCAGCCAGCTGATCTCGGCCACCGGCTCGGCGCTGACCCAGTGGGCCGTACCCGTCTGGGTCTACCTGACCACCGGGTCGATGCTGTCGTTCGGCCTGTCCGGGGTGATCGCCTACCTCCCGGCGCTGCTGACGCTGCCGGTCGCCGGCGCCGTCGCGGACCGGTTCGACCGGCGCAAGGTGCTGCTCGCCGCGTGCGCGGCCGCGGTGACCACGGAGGCGCTGCTGGCAACCCTGCTGTGGACCGATCAGCTGGGGTTGGCCGCCGTCTACACCCTGGTCTGTGTGCTCGGCGCGGCGTCGGTGTTCCAACGCATCACCTACCTGGCCGCGATCCCGCAGGTCATGCCGAAGCGCTACCTGGGGCACGCCAACGGCATCGCCCAGCTGGCCGTGGGGCTCAGCTCGCTGGCGGTGCCGCTGCTGGCGGCGGGCCTGCTCGCGGCCATCGACCTGACCGGCATCCTCCTGATCGACATCGTGAGCTACGCGGTCGCGATGAGCGTGCTCGCGGTGGTGAGGTTCCCGAAGCTGCTCGGCCGCCGCCGCAAGGAGCCGTTCCTGGCCGAGCTGACCGGCGGCGCGCGGATGGCGTGGGCGCAGCCGGGGTTCCGGAGCATGCTGGGCTTCTTCTCCCTCTACAACCTCTGCCTGGCCAGCCTGCTGCTGGTGCCGCCGATGGTGCTCGCGTTCGGCACGATGGGCCAGGTCGGCACGGTCGCGTTCGCCGAGGCGCTGGGCGCGGTGCTGGGTGGACTCGTGATCGCGGCCTGGGGTGGGCCGACCAGACGCCGGATGGCCGCCCTGATCGCGATCGCGTTCGGGGTCGCGATCAGCCTGGTGCTCAGCGGCGTACGCCCGAACCTCGTGCTGGTCGCGATCGGCAGCTTCGGCGTGGGACTGGGACTGGGCCTGCACAACGGCATCTACCTGGCGATCATCCAGGTGAAGGTGCCGCAGCGGTTCCACGGCCGGGTGTTGGCGATCATCCAGACGCTGACCTGGGCGACGCTGCCGCTGGGCTTCGCCGTGCTGGTGCCGCTGAGCGGGTCGGTGCTGGAGCCGATGTTCGCCCCGGGCGGCGCACTGGCCGACAGCGTCGGCGCCCTGATCGGGACCGGTCCCGGCCGAGGGCTCGGGTTCGCCTTCGTCGTGTCCGGGCTGGCCTTGGCCGTGGTGTCGCTGGGCGCCTACGGCCGGCGCCGGCTGCGCCTGTTCGACACCGAGACCCCCGACGCTCCGGCGGATGCGACCGAGTGGCTACCGGAATGCGGGCCAGTGCTCCGGCCTTCAGGCCGGGGGTGAAGGCCCGCGCTGGGAGGGCCGCTAGGCCGGAGCAGTGCCTTGACCGGGACGGTTCTGCTGCTCGATGTACTGCTTCACGACGCTCAGCGGTGCCCCGCCGACCGACCCGGCGAAGTACGAGCCCGACCACAGCTTGTTGGCCCGGTAGTAATGATGCACGAGGTCGGGGAACTCCTGCCGCAGCCGCCGTGAGGAGACGCCCTTGAGGCTGTTGACCAGCCGGGCCACCGCGACTTTGGGTGGGAAGTTGACCAGCAGGTGCACGTGGTTGTTCTCGCCGTTGAACTCGACCAGCTCTGCCTCGAAGTCGGTGCACACGTCCCGCATGATCGCCTCCATCCGGGTCAGATGCCGGTCGGCGAACACCTTGTGCCGGAACTTCGTCACGAAAACCAAGTGGACGTGCATTGCGAAAACGCAGTGCCTGCCAGTGCGAATGCCTTGAGATTCGGCCATAGACCAACATGGTACCGTGCGCTGTGTGCAGCTCCGTTACCAGTTCCGCGTGTATCCGACGCCCGGCCAGCAGATCGAGCTGGCTCGGGCGTTCGGGTGCGCGCGGGTGGTGTTCAACGACGGGCTGCGTGCACGGCAGGAAGCCCGCGAGCAAGGCCTGCCGTACGTCTCGGACGCCGAGCTGTCCAAGCGGGTCATCACCCAGGCCAAGGCGAGTCCGGAACGGGCGTGGCTGGGCGAGGTGTCGGCCGTGGTGTTGCAGCAGGCTCTCGCGGACCTGAACACCGCGTACCGCAACTTCTTCGCCTCGATCAATGGCAAGCGCAAGGGCCGCAAGGTGGCCCCGCCCCGGTTCCGGTCCCGCAAGGACAACCGGCAGGCCATCCGGTTCACGAAAAACTCCCGGTTCAAGGTGCTTGACAACGGCCGCCTGCGGCTGCCGAAGATCGGCGACGTGACGGTGCGCTGGTCCCGGTCGCTGCCCTCGGACCCGTCCAGCGTGACGATCATCCGGGACGCGGCCGGGCGACACTTCGCCTCGTTCGTCGTCCAGACCGGGGACGAGCTGCTGCCAGAGCTGGACTCGGAGGTCGGAATCGACCTGGGCCTGACGCACTTCGCGGTCCTCTCGGATGGCACGAAGGTGGCCGCGCCGAAGTTCCTGCGCCGGGCGGCCCGCAAACTCAAGCGGCTGCAACAGGACTTGTCCCGCAAGCAGCGGGGCAGCAGCAACCGCAAGAAGGCCGTCGTGAAGGTCGCCAGGGCACACGTCCGCGTGGCCGACACCCGGCGCGACTGGCAACACAAACTGTCCACGGCGATCATCCGCGAGAACCAAGCGGTGTACGTCGAGGATCTGTGCGTCGCCGGTATCGGCCGGACCCGGCTTGCCAAAAGCGTCCACGACGCCGGGTGGGCCAGCTTCACCGCCTTGCTGGAGTACAAAGCGGCCCGGCACGGACGCACCTTCGGGCGGGTGAACCGATTTTTCCCGTCGACCCGCATGTGCTCCCAGTGTGGCCGAATCAACGACAAGATGGCACTCAACGTCCGAGCGTGGAACTGCCCCTGCGGAGCAGCCCACGACCGAGACGCCAACGCCGCAATCAACGTGCTCGCCGCCGGACAGGCGGAGAGTCGAAACGACCGTGGAGCGCAGGTAAGACCGGGTCCCATCCCGGCACCGCGCCGCGAAGCGGTAACCCACCCGGATGCCGCGCGGTCCACGCGCAGCATGGAGGGAATCTCCGCCCTTTAGGGCGGAGAGGATGTCAACGCACCTGCGCCGGCACCGGGTCGACGATCTGTAGCCGCAGTTCCGAGGCGTACGCCTGGCCGGCCGCGTCGGTCAGCCAGGCGTCGCCCGGGCCGGGCAGCAGCTCGGTGATGGTCAGCCCGACCCCGTCGCCGCCCTTGGCGTGTGCGCCGCGCAGCAGGGTGCACAGCAGCCGGGTGTAGACGCCGCTGGTCAGGTCGATGAAGCTGGGTTTCAGCTCGGTGTCGACCCGGACGAAGATCTGCTCGGGCAGGCCGAGGGCGAGCCTCCAGCGCCGCACCGCGAGGTAGCGTTCCCGCTCGCCCTTCACCGTGTGCAGCCCGGTGTCGCCGACCGTGGTGCGCCAGGTCTCACGGACCAGCACGAGGTCGTCGACGGTGATCCGTGGGGTGTGCCCAGCGTTCCCGGCTAGCTTCCACGTGTCGAACACCTGATGGTCGAACAGCGGCGCGAACACCTCCAGCAGCGGCCACTGCCGCCCGTCGACCGCGTGCACCCGCAGGCTGCCGTCGGCCTCGGGCCGCACGGTGAGGTCGGTGATCGGTACGAGGCGGTCCGGGTCGGCGCCGGGGGCGCTGACGAAGCCGAGCTGCGCGTCGGCCGGTCCGTGCAGCCATTCCGCGATGCGGGCCGTGTGCCGGGGCCAGTCCACCGGAGCCAGCAGCCGCACCCGGCCCTCGGGCAGGTCGGCCCGCATGGCGTCGCGCAACCGGTGCGGTTCCGGGTGCCCGTAGGCGAAGAAGTGCGTGTCGAACGCGGCCAGAGCAATGTGCAGCTCGCCGAGCACGACGGTGAAGTCTCCGCGCAGCAGCGCCGCCTCGTCCGGGGCGCATAGGTGCACGTCGGGGCTGTGAATCCGGGCGGCGGCCCAGCCGGGCGCGGTGGCCGGGAACGCCGCGGCGACCCGCTCGGTCAGCTCGGCGGCGCCGAGCCGCAGCTCCCGGGCGTCGGCGTCGACGTCGGCCAGGCCAAGCACCTTCGCCCAGCGGGCCAGGAAATCCGCGGTGACGGCGGCGCCGGGCGGGTCGGCCCCGAACACGACCGCGTGAGCCAGGAACCACAGGTCGGCCAGGGCAACGTCCGCGGTGGCCGAATCGGCCGACAGGTCGCGGTAGAGGGCCGCCAACGCTTCGGCGTACGCGTCGCCGATCGCCGCCGTCAGCCACCGGGCCGACAGCAGCAGCGGTTCCAGCGGAGCAAGCCGTTCCAGCAGCGGTTCACCGAAGCTGATGTCCAGGTCGCGTACGGTTTCCAGGTGGCACAGTGTGCGCCCGGCGTACACCTCGCCGGGGTGTTGCCGCGCGGCCTGACCGGTCAGCTCGACGAACTTGCGCTCCAGTGCGGACATGGCCGCGGCCAGGGCCTCCGGGCCGTCGGCGGCGGCCACCGCGTCGCGCAACGCGCTGATGGCGGCCAGCTCACCGAGCACCCGTTCGCGGACCAGGTCGTCGCCGATCGCGGCGAGCTGTTCGCGCAGCACCTGCTCGGCGGTGAGGTCGATCGGCAGGTCGAACCCGATGCGCAGCACGCCGCGCTCGGCGAGGTCGTCGAGCTGCGCGTACACGTCGGCGGCGCGGCGGAACCCGCTCGCCGGGTCCGCGACCAGCGCGGAGGCGAGGTCCGCGACGCACGATCGCCGCTGCGCCAGGGTGAGCAGCGCGGCCGCCGCCGCCGGCAGCGCCTGCGGCGCGCGGTGCGGATGCAGCAGCACCCCGTCCCGCAGCGTCAGCTGGGGCGCCAGCCGCACCGGCAGCCAGTCCCGCACGCCCTCCGCGCGGGCGAAGGCCTCGCCGAGCGCGTCCAGCGCCCACCGCTCCAGGAAAACGCGGCGGGTACGCGTCAGAGCCGCACCCGGGCGCACCGTGGCGACGGCACCGGGGCCGCCAAGCTCCGTCCAGCAGATGGGACCGAAGAAACCGATGGTGTCGTTCTTGAGGCAGTACCGCTGCCAGTATTTCGCGATGGCCTCCTCGCGGTGCCGTCGGCGCAGATTACGCGGGGCGTGCGGGCCGTCGCGCCGGATCGCGTCGACCGCGACCAGGACGGCCGGATTCTGCCAGGCCAGCGCCGTGCGGAACGTGTCGTCGCAGGCGATGTCGTAGACGGCCTGGCCGAGGTCCGCCGCGGCGGCGTCGAACGCGGCCGCGAAGGCGTCCGCGCCACAGGCACCGCTGAGATAGCTGTCGGCGGCTGCCGCGAGCGCGGGCGCGGCGAACCGCAGCATCCCGGCCACCGGAAATCCGGCCGACCGTAGCAGCGCTGAGCGCCATACGTGCCACGGGGTTCCGGCCAGCGGCGTGAGATGCTCTCGGGGCATCCGGCAATGGTATGCATCAAGGACCTGCGGTGGGACGGGCGAAAATGAGCTTCGGGCTGGTGTCCTTCGGCGAGGCGCTCGGCGATCCGGTACCGGTGGCGGACGTGGTGGGGCAGTACACCGACGACGTGCACCGGGTCCTCGGGTACGGCTACCGCCAGGTGCACCGCAGCGCGCCGGAGGTCGGCCTGACCGACCTCGCCGAGCGGGCCGCCCGCCAGGCCCTCGACGCCGCCGCGCTCGCCGCCGCGGAGGTGGACCTGCTGGTGCTGGCCGTCACCGACCTCACCGAGTACCTCTACTGGGACGCCGCCGCCGACCTGGCGCACCGGCTCGGGGCGGTCAACGCCGAAGCGGTGCTGCTCACTCAGGCGTGCACGACGGGTGTGCTCAGCTTCGACACGGTCGCGGGCAAGTTCGCCACCCACCCGCGGTACGCCAGCGCCGTGGTGGTGGCCGCGAACCGGACCTGTGAGGCGTACTGGAACCGGATGGACACGCAGCCGATGGTCTTCTCCGACGGCGCGGTCGCCACGGTGGCCCGGCGCGGGCATTCCCGGCTGCGCTGGCTCGCCACGGAGGCCGCCACCGACGGCCGCTACGCCGCCTTCTACCGGCTCGACGTGGGCGGCGCGGCGGAGCCCTTCGGCCTTGGTGCCGAGCCGCCTGCCGCCCGCGACGTGTGGCACGTGATGGAGTTCTTCGACTACGACGCCGAGCAGTTCGAGCAGTTCGCCCGGGACCTCGACGAGCGGGCCGTGCGGGTCACCGAGCGGGCCTGCGAGCGGGCGGAGGTAAAGGTCGCCGACCTGGCGCGCCTGATCCTGGTCAGCGACAACGAGCGGGCCATGGCGTCCCTGGCCGAGGCGCACGGGGTGCCGCTGGCGCGTACCAACCGGGAGTTGGCGGCCGAGCACGGGCATCTCGGTGCGGCGGACCAGCTCTTCGGACTGAGCCGCCTGCTCGCCGCCGGTGAACTGCGCGAGGGCGACCGGGTCGCGCTGATCTCGTTGGGCCGGGGCATGCACTGGGCCTGTACCATCGTCGAGGTGTGAGCGTCGATCGGTTTTGACGGCGCGCCGCCGCTGCCGCCGGATATCCGTTGTGGAGAGGGACACTGGATGGCCAGTCGCCTGGTGCGGCTCGTCGCCGACGTGCTCGCGTTGCCGGTCGATGAGGTCGACGCGCAGACCGGTCCCGCGACCACAGCGGCCTGGGTGAGCTTGCGTCACCTCCAAATCGTCGCGGCGGTCGAGGACACGTACGGGATCGCCATCACGCCACGGGAGATCCGGGCCGTTCGGTCGGTGGCGGACCTGCGCGAGCTTCTCGCGCGGCGAGGCGTCGAGGAATGACCTCCGCCGCGCCGTCTCCGCTCAGCGACGCCGACCTCGACACCGGGCTGTTCATCCGCCGCTTCGAGGAGGAACTGCTGCGCCTGTACGCCGACGGCCACCTCAGCGGCACCACGCACACCTGCCTCGGCCAGGAATACATCCCGGTCGCTCTGGCCCCGCTGCTGGCCGGGGACTTCGTGTTCAGCAACCACCGGGGGCACGGGCACTACCTGGCCCACTGCGCTGACCCGGACGGCCTGCTGGCGGAACTGCTCGGCCGGGAGGGCGGGGTGTGCCGTGGGCACGGTGGCAGCCAGCACCTGCGCCGGGATCGGTTCCTGTCCACCGGCGTGCAGGGGGAGAGCCTGCCCGCCGCGGTCGGCGTGGGGCTGCACCTCAACCGCACCGGGCAGGACGCGATCGTGGTGACCTACATCGGTGACGGCACCTGGGGCGAAGGCGCGGTCTACGAGGCGCTCAACATGGCGCAGTTGTGGCGGGTGCCGCTGCTGGTCGTGGTCGAGCACAACCGGATCGCCCAGTCCACCCCGACCACACAGCAGCTGGCGGGGAGCATCGGTGGCCGGGTCGCCGGGTTCGGGATCACCTTCAGCGAGTCGGATTCGCTGGACCTCAACGAGGTGCGGGCCGCCGCCGCGCCGCACATCGAGCGGGTCCGCGCCACCCGGCAGCCGCACGTGCTGGTGCAGCACACGGTCCGGCTCGGCCCGCACAGCAAGGGCGACGACTCCCGCCCGGCCGACGAGGTTCGCCGGCTGCGCCACCTCGACTGGCTGCAGCGGTACGCGGCCGCGTACCCGCCGCAGTTCGCGGCCGCCGACGCGCGGGCCCGGCAGCGGGTCGCGGAGATCTCGGCCGCGGTGCTGGCCCGGCCCCTGGTGAGCGGAGGCGTGGCGTGACGCGCGCCGAACGCATGAGCCAGAACCTCAACCGCGCCCTGCACGAGTTGTTCGCCGCCAACGAGCGGGCCTGGCTGTTGGGCGAGGATGTCGTCGACCCTTACGGCGGCGCTTTCAAGGTCACCCAGGGTCTGTCGACGGCCTACCCGGAGCGGGTGCTGTCGACGCCGCTGAGCGAGAACGGCATCACCGGCGTCGCGGGTGGCCTGGCGCTCTGCGGTGACACGGTCATCGTCGAGATCATGTTCGGCGACTTCGTCGGCCTCGCCTTCGACCAGATCATCAACTTCCTCACCAAGTCCGTCGCGATGTATGGCGAGCACACCCCGATGCGGGTCCTGATCCGCTGCCCCGTCGGCGGTGGGCGGGGCTACGGCCCGACGCACAGCCAGAGTGTGCAGAAGCACTTCATCGGCATCCCGCACCTCGCGCTCTTCGAGCTGTCGCCACTGCACGACGCGGCCGACGTGCTCGCCGCCGCGCTGCGCCGCGGCGAGCCGTCCATGCTGTTCGAAGACAAGATCCTTTACACCCAGCGCCGGTACGTGGACAACCGCGTCGACGACCGCCTCGCCTTCGAGCTGCTGGGCGCGGACCGCAACTGGGCCCGTGTCCACGATCCGGCTGCCGCCGCCGCACCGACGCTGGTCATCGCACCTGGCGGGGTCGCCAACCGGGCGATCGCCGCCGCCAGGAGTGCCTGGGAGCAGGGACGCAACGTCGAGGTGCTGGTCCCGGCCCGGCTCTACCCCTTCGATGTCGACAGTGTGCTCGGCCTGCTCGACGGCGCGGACGGCGTGATCGTCGCCGAGGAGAGCACGACCGGCGGCACCTGGGGGAGCGAGGTCGCCACCCGGCTCTACGC
This sequence comes from Micromonospora sp. NPDC004551, assembly GCF_040609975.1. Lineage (NCBI taxonomy): Bacteria > Bacillati > Actinomycetota > Actinomycetes > Micromonosporales > Micromonosporaceae > Micromonospora > Micromonospora sp. NPDC004551. The sequence goes on from NZ_JBEXLM010000010.1 coordinate 39,467, forward strand.
CGCCGCGTGGCCGCTGCTGCGTCGGCCGATCGAGCTCGTCAACTCGGCCGCCGGCATCATTCCGGCGGCACCGCACCTGGAACGGCCGGTCCTGCTCGGCGCGGACACGATCCTGGAACGCATCATGCACCCCTCCGTCGGCGAACGCCCTGGTACGGCTCCGGCGCCCCGTTCGCCGCTGACCAGGTTGCGCCAGGCGCGGGCGGCGGAGCACGGCGTCGCGGTGAGCCTCCCCAAGCTCAACAACAACGACGACAGCTACGTGCTGCTGGAGTGGCTGGTGCCGGCCGGCGCCACCGTCGAGATCGGACAGGTGATCGCGGAGGTCGAGACCTCCAAGGCGATCGAGGAGCTGACGGCGACGCACGCGGGCGTCCTGCGTCAGGACCTCGCCGCCGGGGTCGACTGCGCACCGGGCTCGACCATCGGTCACATCCTGCCCGCCGGCGCTCACCCTGCTGCGGCGCCCCCGGCCGCTGAACCGTCCGGGGTGACGCAACCGGCGCTGCCGGGGCGGCCGCTGCCACCGTCGCAACGCCGCATCGCCGACGTGGTGGCGGCCTCGCACCGGGAGATCCCGGCCGCCTTCACCGCCGTGCGGGCCGACGTGACCGCCGCCCTCGCGTACGCGCGCCGGGCCGCCGACGAGACCGGCGCCGAGGTCAGCCTGACCGAGGTCGTCATCGCTGCCGTGGCCACGTTGCACGAGCGGTTCCCCGCCCTCTACGCCCAGCTCACCGGGGACGGCCGGGTCATCGACGCGGCACACCCGTCGGTCGGGCTCACCGTGGACGTGGGCACCGGACTGTTCCTGCCGGTGATCCGCGACGCGGCGAAGCTGGACCTGGGCGACCTCGCCGACGCCGTGGTCGAACTGCGGATGAAGGCGCTGCGCAACCGGCTGCGCGAGGACGACATGGCCGGGATGAACTTCCTGGTCGCGCTCAACAACACTCCCGGCGTGAGCTACGCCCAGCCGATCATCCCGCCCGGCGTCACCTGTGCCCTGTCGGTGCCCGACGTGCACCGCGAGGTCATGCTGGGCGCCGGCGGTGAGGTCCGCGAGCGGATGGTGGCGGACCTCGGGCTGGCCTACGACCACCGGCTGGTCAACGGGGCGCAGGCCGGGGCGTACCTGGCCGCGCTCAGCGCCGCCCTGCAACTGTGACCGGGTGGCGCCCCGCACGAGCGTCATCACCGCGCACGCCCGGGCACTCGGGGCCTGTGTCAAAGGACACCGCCGCCGACCTGCCCCCAGCTCACTGATCAGGTCCGCTCACCACCGGTGACGTCGGCCCGTCGCTGCGAGCCGACCGCCTGCAGCGCACGTCGGACGGTGCGACGCGGCAGAAGGATGGCGCCGACCGCGTTAAGGGCCACCCCCCACAGCAGCGCCACGATCACCCACCTCACCCACCCCGCAGCCCCCGCTGATCCGGGGAGCACCTCCTGCAGGACGGCGTACGGGGTGAGCCAGTCGAGGGCAGCGCCCAGCGGCGTAAGCAGTGCGTATGCGCCGAGCGGCAACACGATCGTCGCCAGGCAGGCCCAGACCGGCCGCCCGATCAGCAGCCCCAGCCCAGTGCCGACGAACTGCGCGAGCACCTGCACCAGCACACCCGCCACGGCGATCACGCCGGCGTGCGCCCACGGGTCCCGCGCGGTGGACTCCGATGCGGCCAGGGCGGCAAAGGAGAACGCGTCGCCGGCAAGCCCAGCGGCCACAGCGATCAGCGCCGCGGTGGCGAGGGTCGGCAGTACCCGTGTGGCGGCGGCCCTGCGGAGATCGTTTGCCAGCAGGACACCGATGAATGGCAGCGGGACGGAAATCATCGTGTGCACCTGCTCGGCGACGTTGGCGACAGTGCGCTCGGCGGGTGGAAGTCCGGCCGTGAGCGCCGCAGCGGCAAGAGCCCCGACCCCCGCCGTCGTCCCAAGTAGGACCCGGCGGCCCCGTGTCCCGGCCGCACGCCGGAGCGTGCAGGCGATCGTCTCGGTCACATCTACCTCCCGCGGATCATTCACATCGCTGCCTTGGCATTGATGACAATCGCCGATGAGGATGGGACTCCGCACGAGCCGGAGGATCCGGTCGTTGCCCTACTTTGGTCGGTGTCGCCTTCCAGCCGCGCCGCTTAGGCTGCCGACATGGCCGCCGCGCTGTTCGTGCTGCTCGTGCCGGACCCGGCAAGCGGCCGGGCCGCGGCGCGTAATCGTCTGGCCGACATCGTGGCGGTCGTCATGGCGCTCGGTTACGGCCTGGTGATGATGCCGATCGGTGACGCGACCGCGGCCGGCGCGGCGATTCCGTGGCCGGTCGACGTGCTGCTCGGCGTGGTCTGCGCCAGCGCGTTGATGTTCCGGCGGCGGTGGCCCTTGGCCGTCCTGCTCGCGGTGCTGCCGTTCGGTGCGATCGCGGTGACGGCGACCGGACCGATCCTGGTCGCGCTGTTCACCGCGGCGATCCGCTACCGGGCCCGGCTGCTGTTCGCGCTGGGCGCGGCGCACGTGAACACCGGTGTGATCTACTTTCTGCTTCAGAACGATGCGCCGTTCTCGGTCTGGGTGGACGTCGTGTTCCGCTCGGTGACCGCTGCCGCGGCGATCGGCTGGGGCCAGTTCGTGCGGGCCTACCGGCGGCTCACCGCCGCGCTGCGCTCGCATGCCGCGCGGTTGCAGGCCGAGCAGCAACTGCGCGTCGATCAGGCGCGACTCACCGAACGGGCCCGGATCGCGCGGGAGATGCACGATGTGCTGGCGCACCGGATGTCGCTGATCACTCTGCACGCGGGCGCACTCGAGGTGCGTGCCGACGCGCGACCCGACGAGATCGCGATCGCGGCCGGGGCGATCCGGTCCAGCGCGCACGAGGCATTGGAGGAACTGCGGGCCGTAGTCGGCGTCGCGGATCGGCCGGAGCCGCCGCAGCCCGGCCTCGCCGACGTGCCCGACCTGGTGGCGAGCGCCTGCGAAGCGGGGATGCGGGTCGAGTTCGCCGACGAGGTGGCCGGGGATGAACCGCCGGTGGTGTTGGGGCGGACCGTCTACCGGATCGCGCAGGAGGCGCTGACCAACGCCCGCAAACACGGCAGCGGCGCGAGCGCCGCGATCCGGCTGACCGGCCGGGCCGGTGCGGGATTGCGCATCGTCGTGGTCAACCCACACGGGGATACGAGCGGGCGCGCCGGCCGGCTCGGTGGAATGGGACTGCTCGGCATCCGCGAGCGAGTGGCTCTGGCCGGTGGCCGGGTGAAATGCGGCCCGGAGGGCGGGGAGTACCGGCTCGAGGTCTGGCTGCCGTGGCCGAAATGAGCGGAGGCCGTCCTCCCGCCGGCGCGCCACCCGCTGCCCACAGCCCGCTGTCCGTGCCGTGCTGGCACACTGCGCCGGACGCGGCCGGCGGACTGCCGTCCGCCGGGTCGGACTCCCGCCAGCGCCCGATCCGGCTGGCCATCGTGGACGACGATCCGCTGGTGCGGGCCGGACTCCGGATCCTCGTCGGTGGGTCACCCGACATCGAGGTGGTCGCCGAAGCGGGCGACGGCGCGCAGGCTGTGTCAATGGCTCACGCGCACTGGCCCGACGTGATCCTCATGGACGTCCGGATGCCCCGCGTCGACGGGCTGGCCGCCACCCGCCGCATTCGTTCACGACCGCACGCACCGGAGATCATCGTGCTGACCACATTCAACGCCGACGAGTATGTCCTGGATGCGCTCCGCGGCGGTGCGTGTGGTTTCCTGCTCAAGGACACACCGCCCCGGGAGATCCTCGCCGCGATCCGCACCGTCGCCGACGGGGCGGCGATCCTTTCCCCCGCGGTCGTCCGTCGGCTGATCGATCACATCGCGGACCCGGCTGCGGGGAGCCGCCGGGAACGTGCGCGGGATCGGTTGGCGGCCCTCACCGGACGGGAACGGGACGTGGTGATGCTCGTCGGCGAGGGTCGCTCAAATGCCGAGATCGCCGCCGGGTTGGGCATGAGCGTGCCGACGGTGAAGGGGCACATCTCGCGGCTGCTGACCAAGCTGGAGCTTAACAACCGGGTGCAGATCGCTCTTCTGGTGCACGACGCCGAATTACTGTGAGCGTCAGCCGGCGCTTCCCCCGCTTTCCCGAAACCCGAGCTGACGCACACTGTCGCCCGGGGGAGGAGTGGGGTGTCCAGCCCGCGCCAGGTCCCTGAGCGGACGATATCCGGGCCGTCGGCTGGAAGGGCGCGGCGCGAGCCTGGTTCGTGGCCGCCACGGGCACGGTCGACGTGGCCGCGCTCGCCGGGGCCGGACCGCGATGGCCGGCCCCCGCCGATCAGGTCGTCACCAGGCCGAGCCGACCCCGCCATGCTCACAGTCGGTCGACGGCGTCGGTGAGTCGGGTGGCGAGGTCTCGGATGTGCGTGATGAGTTCGGGTGGTTCGTGGATCTGAAAGCGGAAGCCGAACGACGCGACGTAGATGGCGAGTTCGTCGAGGGAGTTGGATCCGGTGTGCAGGAGGCAGGTGTGCGGGTCCACTGCTTCAAGGACGCCGACGGTCGGCGGGATCCGTTCGGCGGCGGTCGCGGCGGGCACGTGCAGCGTGATCTGAGCCTGGTAGCGGTAGGGGGCGGTGGAGACGCCGTGGGTGAGGTAGCTGGCGAGGTCGACGTCGGGGGCCTGTCGGGGCGCGAAGCGAGGGCCAGTCGGGATGCGGGGGCGGATCCGGTCGACCCGGTAGGTGCGCCAGTCGCGCCGGTCGGTGTCCCAGCCGATCAGATACCAGCGCCGGCCGGTGTGGATCAGCCGGTGAGGTTCGGTTTCGCGGAGCGAGTTGGTGCCGTCGTGGCTGCGGTAGTCGAAGCGGAGCCGGTGATGGTCGCGGCAGACGGCGGCGAGGACGGTCAGCACCTCCGGGTCCACGGTGGGGCCGGCGGCGGGGACCGTGACGGTGACCGAGTGCAGCAGGTTGACCCGGTGGCGTACGCGCGACGGCAGTACCTGTTCGAGCTTGGCCAGCGCACGTAGCGAGGTTTCCTCGATGCCGGTGATCGCACCGCTGGCGGCGCTACGCAGCCCGATGGCGACGGCGACGGCCTCGTCGTCGTCGAGCAGCAGCGGCGGGAGCTTCGTGCCGGCGCCGAGCCGGTAGCCGGCGGCGCCGGGGGTGGCGTGCACCGGGTAGCCGAGGTCGCGCAGTTTCTGGATGTCACGCCGCACGGTCCGCACGTCGACCTCGAGGCGTTGGGCGAGGTCGGCGCCGGTCCAATCGCGGGGAGTCTGCAGCAGCGAGAGCAGACGCAGCAGTCGGGCGGAGGTCTCCAACATCCTGCAAGTCTGTCAGCATGCTAGGGCAGAACCTGTCCTAACCGGCCCATAGCGTGGTGTCCATGAGCGAACAGATCACCCCGTACCGGATCGACATCCCCCAGGACCGCCTCGACGACCTGCGCCAACGACTGGCCAACACGCGTTGGCCGGACCAGGTGCCCGGGGGCGGCTGGGAGGCCGGGGTGCCGCTGGACTACCTGAAAGAGCTGGCCGACTACTGGCAGACCACGTACGACTGGCGCGCCCACGAGGCACGGCTGAACCAGTTTCCCCAGTTCACCACCGTGATCGACGAGCAGATCGTGCATTTCCTGCACGTGCGCTCGCCGGAGCCGGACGCGCTGCCACTCGTGCTCACCCACGGCTGGCCCGGCTCGATCGTGGAGTTCCTGCAGATCATCGGTCCGCTGACCGATCCCGCGCGGCACGGCGGCGACCCCGCCGACGCCTTCCACGTCGTGGCCCCGTCACTGCCCGGCTTCGGCTTCTCCAACCCGCTGGCCTCCCCGGGCTGGAACACCAACCGGGTGGCCCGCGCCTGGGCCGAGCTGATGAACCGCCTCGGCTACCAGCGGTACGGGGCGCAGGGCGGCGACACCGGAGCGATCGTCTCCCCCGAGCTCGGCCGCGTCGATCCTGCTCATGTGCTCGGGGTGCACGTCAACAACCTGGGCACCTTCCCCTCCGGTGATCCGGCCGAACTGGTCGGCCTCACCGAGGCCGACCAGGCACGCCTCGCGCTGATGACGACCTGGGGTCAGGACATGGCCGGATACGCCGTCGTCCAGTCGACCCGGCCGCAGACGATCTCCTACGCCCTCACCGATTCACCCGTCGGCCAGCTGGCGTGGATCGTCGAGAAGTTCAAGGAATGGACCGACCCGAGCGCCGCCCTGCCCGAGGACGCCGTCGACCGCGACCTGATCCTCACCGACGTCTCGGTGTACTGGCTGACCGGCACCGCCGGATCCGCCGCCCGCCTCTACTACGAAGACGCCCGCACCTGGGGCCAGGCCCGGCCACGCTCGGCCGTACCGACCGGGGTGGCGGTTTTCCCCAACGACATCACCATCCGGCCTCTCGCCGAACGCGACCACAACGTAGTGCAGTGGACCGAGTTCGACCGCGGCGGCCACTTCGCCGCCCTGGAAGCACCCGACCTCCTCGTGGCCGACGTGCGCGAGTTCTTCCGCAAGCACCGCTGACGGCAGCCGAGCCGGCCGTCTCGTCGCCCGGACCACCCCTCCGGGCTACGGGACGGCACCTTCCGCGGCCCTCCGAAGCCTGCAACGCCCAACCGAATCCACAACGCCCGGGAGACGTACCCGATGACCCACCTTCCGACGATGGTGCCGCGGCTGTCCTGGCCCGAGGTATGGAGTCGGCGGCTCGACCGGCACGGACTGTCCGCCCCGGCGGCCGGCCAGCCGGCCGACGCCGTTGCCGCCATGTGCGGAGCGCACGCTCAAGTGCTCTCCGCGGCTGAGGTGTCCATCGCGATACGCGTGCCCGGCACCACCCGCAACGACGTTCGAGGCGCGCTGTGGACCGAACGCAGCCTCGTCAAGACGTTCGGGCCGCGCGGCACCGTGCACCTGCTGCCGACATCTGACCTACCGATGTGGACCGGCGCGCTTGGCGCGTTGCCACCGTCCTCGAACGGCCTTCCGGCCGGCGCGCGGCTTAGCGAAGATCAGACCGACCAGGTCGTCTCGGCGATCGCGGAGGCACTGGCCGACGCCGAACTGACCATCGACGAGCTCACCGCTGCGGTGCTCGCCCGCACCGGCTCATGGGCCGCCGACCCGGTCGTGCCCGGGTTCGGCGGTATGTGGCCGCGCTGGCGACAGGCGATGCACCTTGCCGCACACCGTGGGGCACTGTGTTTCGGCCCGAACCATGGACGGAAGGTCACCTACACCAGCCCGCAGCGGTGGCTGCCCGGATTCCGGCCCGCACCGGCATCCGGCGCCCTCGCGAGTCTGGTCCGGTGCTACCTGCACGCGTACGGACCGGCGACACCGCAGCAGTTCGCGCAGTGGCTGTCCGCGCCTCGCCGCTGGGCGACCCAGTTGTTCGACTCCCTCGCCGGCGAACTACACCAGGTCGACGTCGCCGGCACGCTGGCCTGGGACGTGGCCGGCGACACCGCGCCAGCATCCGTGCCACCCCATGGGGTACGGCTACTGCCCTACTTCGACGCCTACACCGTCGGCTGCCACCCGCGTGAGCAACTCTTTCCTGGACCGGCCGCGCAACGCGCGCTGTCCGGTGGGCAGGCCGGCAACTTCCCGGTACTGCTCGTCGACGGCACGGTCGCCGGGATCTGGCACCTGCGCCGCTCCGGGCGCACGCTGCACATCACGGTGGAACCGATGACCAGGCTCACCGTTGGCCATCGCCGGGACCTCGACGTCCAAGCGGACCGTATCGGGGCGATCCTGGAAGGCAGACAACAGCTGACCATCGGCTCGGTGACCGTCGGCGGCCATGCGTGACCACGCCAACGCGCAGCGCGGTGGGTGTCGCCTCGTGGACGCGAGCGCCTGTTGGACCTACTCGTGAAAGGCATTGGCGGATGCCATGTCGAGTTCTTCGCTCAGTGCCGGCCGCGCAACGCCCGGCGGTCGAGGCATTGAGTGATCTTCACCCAGATGACTCCCTTGCGCTGCCCATCTGCGTCGCGGGGGCGCCCGGGTGGGTGGTCAGCTCGACCCAAACCCGCTTCCCTCCCTCATGATCGTGGACGCCCCACCTGGTGGAGAAAGCTTCGATGACGGCGATGCCGCGGCCGCCGATGCCATCGGGATCACGGCGGCGTGGCACCACCGAGGAGCCGTCGGCCACCGACACCACAACCCGGCCGTCATGGGACTCGACGCTGAAGTCGACGCAGCCTCCGCCGTGCTGCACGGCGTTGGTGATCAACTCGCTGGTGACCAGCGCTGCCGCCTCGAGCCATTCCTCGTCGTGGTAGCCCCAGCCTTGTAGTACGGCAATGAGAGCGCGGCGGGCCGTGCTGGGCGCGTACACGCCTAGTGGCACATCGAGACGGGCGGTCAGTTCACTCACGGCCGGTGGGTCCTGTCCTGCGGGCTCAGCCAGCGATTGCAGCGCAGACGGTACCCGCCGTCGGGTAGCGGCAAACAGCTTCGACGCACGACGACACCGGCCGGCTCAACGCCTCGTTGCGTCGTCGTGGCCCGTGAGGAGGGCCGGCAGCCGTAGGGAACCGGCCCCCAGCCCCGGGTGGCTCCTCGGCCTTTCCGCCCTCTCGCACCGAATGTGCCAAGATCCGGGTATTAGGGTGCGGTGACCTCAGGCCGAGGGCCGGCCAGCGAGGGGTGGCCAGAGCCGGGCTCGCCCTGAACCGGGGCAGCAGAGCGGCGGGCGGTCCGCAAGATTTGTCAGTTCCTCCGCCGGGGTAGGGATCGGGAGCTGGCCATAGCAGATTTTCACTGGCCGCCGTTGGTGACATGGCCGCAGAACCGGTCGACATGGGCGGACGTCCGGCGGGTGGGCTGCTGCCCGTCGGACGGCTGCAGGCAGCGATTCCTGGACGGCTTGGCCGCTGTCGCGGTGGCCCGCCTGCCCGGTCGCGGGTCGGTCTCTCGTGGTCGATCCGGCCCGGACCGTGTCATGCTGCACGGAGCCGACGGGAGGACGACGATGGCTGCTGGCGATGCCGTGCAGGTGCGGCCGGCGCGAGGGTCGCTGCGACCGCTGGTCTCGGGGGCGACGCTGGTTGCGCTCCTGGCGTTGCTGTTCGGGCTGCCGTGGTGGACGTTGACGGTGGCGGCGCGGTGGCCGGCGCCGGTGACGGCCGCCGGCACGAGCGTGTTCGTCGTCGCGCTGGCCGCGTTCCCCGTTCTGATGTATCTCGGGCACGGCCGCCGGCGGCTGGACGCGGCGGCCCGCGCCGGCGACACCCTCCTTGGCCTGATCTGGATCCTGTTCATCTGGACGCTTATCGCAAACGTGGTCCGGCTCCCGCTCGCCGCCGCGGGGGTCGCCGATCCGGTCCGGTCCCGATCCGTGGCGGTCGGCGCGGCGGTCGTCTCGATCGTCCTGGCGGTTTGGGGGTACGCCGAGGCGATGCGGGTGCCCAGGGTCCGGCGGGTGGAGGTCACCATCGACCGGCTGGGTGCCGGTCTCGACGGGGTCCGGGTGGTGCTGCTGACGGATACCCACTACGGCCCGATCGACCGGGCCCGCTGGTCCGCCCGCACCATCGAGGTGGTCAACGGCCTGGCCCCCGACATCGTCTGCCACACCGGCGACATCGCCGACGGCACGGTCGACCAGCGCCGGGCGCAGGCAGCGCCGCTGGGCACCGTCCAGGCCCGGCTGGCCCGGGTGTACGTGACGGGCAACCACGAGTACTACGGCCAGGCGCAGGGCTGGGTCGACCACATGCGGGACCTCGGCTGGGAGCCCCTGCACAACCGGCACCTCGTGGTGGAGCGGGACGGTGCCCGGCTCGTCATCGCCGGTGTGGACGACGTGACGGCAGCCGCGTCCGGCGTCGCCGGTCACCGGGCCGACCACGCCGCGGCGCTCGCCGGCACCGACCCGCGGCTGCCCGTGCTGCTGCTGGCTCACCAGCCGAAGCAGATCGGCGACGCGGTCGCGGCCGGCGTAGATCTGCAACTGTCCGGGCACACCCACGGCGGCCAGATGTGGCCGTTCCACTACCTGGTCCGGATCGACCAGCCGGTCGTGCAGGGCCTGAGCCGGCACGGCCGGGCCCAGCTCTACACGAGCCGGGGGACCGGTTTCTGGGGTCCGCCATTCCGGATCTTCGCGCCGAGCGAGATCACCCTGCTCACCCTCCGGGCGAGTTAGCCCGACCGGGCCGGCAAACACCGCCGCCACCTGACCGTGACCGGGATGCCCCGGGGGCACCCCGTTGACTATTCCCGGTCCGGTGCCAGAACTGAGAGGCCTGATCCTCCGAGTTGCGCGCGTGCCGGATGAAGCCCCAGCCGGCTCCACGGCGAACGCCGAGCTGTTCGTCTATCCCGGCGACCGGCACCTCTTCGTCGACTCCTCGCTCGATGCGTACGACCCGGAGGCATCCGCGTTGCTCATGAAGCGGGTGCGGGCGTTCCTCGCCTCCCTCTGATCGGCGTGGGCTGAACGTCGGCGCGGACCAGAGGATGGCTCGGTTCTCGGCGGAGATTGTGTGCGGGGCGCGTGGACTCGGCTCTGCATAGGGAATCACCCGATTCGGTAACCGCCCCAGCCACCTAGCGTCGAGCCGTGACCCCCCATGCGCCCCGGGCAGAGCGCGGCGTCGGCCGCGACGGCACGCCCAGCCGCACCCTGGTTCGCCGCCGACTCGGCGGCACCGCAGCACTGGTGTGCCTTGTCGTGGTGACGGGCGGGTGCGGCATGAGCAGCTCCGCCGGCTCGGACCCAACCGGCCGGCAGTACGGGTACGCGCCGAAGCCGGACCGGTCGGTGGCATATCAGCCGGACGTTGTGCTCGTCTCCGGCGGTGGCAGCGCCATCCGTTCGGTGAGCCGGGACGGTTTCACGTATGTGATCGACGGTGACGCCAAGGGCGCCGACGACCTCGCGCCCGGGAGAATCATGTTCGCCACGAGCGAGGCACTGGGCCGGGTGGTGAGGGTGGAGCCGACGGGCGGCGACGTGGCCGTCACCCTGGCCCCCGTGGAGTTGACCGATGTGGTGCGCGACGGTCACTTCGAGATCGACCAGGCGCTCGATCTCGAGTCGCAGACGTTCAGCCAACTGCCCGACCTGCTGGGGGAGGTCGTCGACGGGGCCGAGGCCACGCCGGTCCTGCCGGATGCCCAGAAGGCCACTGGGATGGGCACGAATGCCATCGGGGTAGGCGACTTCCGGCTCGCCGTACCCCCGATCGCCCTTCGGCCAGCGCGCGGGCCTGACCCGGAGGCGGCCAAGAGCGCCCAGCGCAAGATCGGGGACTGGGACGTGACGGCGTACAAGGACAGCGCGAAGCTGGGGCTGACCGCCGAGCACTCGACTGCCGCACAGGCGGGCCCGGGAGGCCTCAAAGTCGACTTCGACATCCAGCTGCGGGTCCGGAACCTGCGCGTCCACGGCGACATCAGGGTGACGAACGGCATCATCCCGAACCCCTCGTTCCGCATCGACGGGGTCGAGGGACTCGCCGTGACGATCGCCGCCGGCGCCCAGGGCGGGCTCAGCGACAACAAGAAGGCGAAGATCGAGTTCCCGATCGAGGTGAAGCAGCCCATCATCATCGGGGGCTTTCCCGCGACCCTCAAACAGACGTTCAAGTTCCTCGTCGAAACAGCGTTCACGGCGAAGAACGGCAACCTGTCGGCGACCGGCCAATGGGGGCTCGCCGGACCGATCGGGTACGCCGGCTCGTCCGTGCTGACGCCCACCTTCTCCGTACAGAAGAGCATCATGCAGTCCCTGCGCGGCGTGTCCATCGGTGTCGAGGCGATCGTCCTGGCGGTGGAGTTCCGATTCGGCTTAATGATCGGCCTGCCGGTGGCGGGCGCCGGGCCGTTCGTCGGGATCGTGGCCTCGGTCGGCCTGACCAACGGTTCGGCAGCCGGCCGGGTGGGGCTGCCGCTGGCCGGACCAGCCGTGAAGTGCCGCGGCTCCACGCTCGTGGCGACCGTCCGCGCCGGCGAAGGCATCAACATGTCCGAACCTTTGGCGAAGGCGATCAAGGAGGTGCTGAAGGTCGACATCCCGAATGAGGCGGACTTCCTCAAGAAGGACATCGTCAACCGCACCGTCGTCGAGCCGGACGTCCCCCTGTGCCGCGGCTGACAGCCCTCCTGGCCCGGTCTTTGGCCGCGACGAGCCGGCCGCCGAAGACCACCGAAAGCACTCTTGACGAGAGGAACCCATGCCCGACGTGGGGCCGTGGGCGACAAGCGAACCCGTTGGGAAGGGATGATTGATGAAGACTCTCAGGAAGCTGGCACCCGTTGCGATCGTCGCAGGCGCGCTCGCCCTGGTCGTGGCCTGTGGCAGCGACGGCGGTTCCACGTCGTCCGGCCCGGCGGACAGTTCAGGTACGGCGGACGACGCCGTCAGTGCCGTAACCGAGGCGAAGGGCGGCGAATGCGAGCGCCTCACCGCGAGCGAGGTCACCGAGGTGATCGGCCCGAACGATGGCGGACAGCATGACTACGCGCTCGGCGGATGCGTCTGGACGGCAACCTCCGGCGCCAAGGACGGACTGGTCGAGGCGATCTCCGCGACAGTGCTGTCCAAGAACGAGTACGAAGCCGTGGCCGAGGTCGGGGAGCCGGTGACCGGATCCGCCGACGGGGCCACCTACGACACGATCCACGGTGAGTTGTGGTTCCCCTGCCGCAGCGGCGACTTCTGTGGGATCAAGGTGAACATCAGTGACCCGGACAAGCGCAAGGACGTCGCGACCCGACTGGGCAAGGTTTTGCAGGGGCGGGTGTAGGCCGCGGGCGGCCGGGCTCGCGTGTTGTCACCAGCGAGCCGACATCGGCTGAATGACCCAACCGCCTGTGCCGACGGGCGCGCATTCTGCCGGCAGCGGATCAGCCTGGTGGCGACCGACCGGAGCAGTGAGACTCACGGCATGGGATCCGCAGCGCCAGCGGCTCGGCAGGAACACCTCAGGTCGCTCTACGCGGCGTTCAATCGCCGGGACATCTCTGCCGTGCTGGCGGCGCTCGCGCCTGACGTGTCGTGGCCGAACGGGTGGGAGGGTGGCACCCTACGAGGCCACGATCAGGTCCGCGTCTACTGGATGCGCCAGTGGGCCGAGATCGACCCCGTCGTGGTGCCCACGGAGTTCCACACTGAGGACGACGACCGGGTCACCGTCACCGTCCACCAGGTCGTGCGTAACCTGCACGGCTCTGTTGTCACCGATCAGCTCGTGAGGCACGTCTACCGCTTCAACGACGGCCTCATCGTGGACATGGAGATCCAGAACTGACGCCACGCGATGACGCGACGTCATGCGCGCCGGGTGCTTCACCACCAGCGGCTGCGCGGTCACCGTCGGCGGGACGGCTCTCTGGCTTCTTCCCGCGGTACCCGCCTCCACCGGAGAAAGCGGCGGCTTGTCTGCCGGTGGGTTCGAGTCCGAGGCGGGCGCGGGCGAGGACGAGTGGGGTCCGCTGGCCCATGCCTGCGGGCTGCAGGCCCTCGGATATGGCACGGCGAAGGTCGTCTGGTTGTGGGGGTAGCCGCCTGAAGCGCGTCCTGGCAGTAGCAGGCGATCTCGATGCGTCTGACCGGGGCGGAAGACCTCCACTACTCCGCCCAGGCCAAGCGCTGCGCCCGGTGTCAGCGTTACGGCGCTGTAACGCCGGCCCGCGACAGGCTTCGCTACTGCGCCGGCACACGCTGCCCGGCGAGGTCACTCGGCGCCGTGCACGACCTGACGGCGGATCGCGTCCACGACGCGCTGAACGGTCTTCGTCCGCAGCTTGCCCCATCGAAAGCGCTCCAGGTATGGCTGGTCACCAGGCTCCGGCCTGCTGGCGGGTCGGGACGTTGAGCCGGTTGAAGGCGTTGGTCATCGCGATGCTCAACAGCAGCGCGGCCAGTTCCTTCTGGTCGAAGTGCGTGGCGGCCTGGTCCCACACCTGGTCCGACACCGGATCCGGCCGGTCGGCGAGCCGAGTCACGGCCTCGGTCAGGGCCAGCGCGGCGCGTTCCTCGTCGCTGAAGTAGGGCGTCTCGCGCCACGCGGCGACGGTGTGCGTCTGGTCTGGCGTGACACCGTGCTGGCGGGCCTGGTGGGTGCCGCCGGCCACACACGGAGCGCAGCCGTTGATCTGGCTGGCCCGCAGATGGCTCAGCGCCAGCAGCTTGCCGTCCAATCCGGCACCGGCGATGGCCTTGTTGAGGGCCATCAGGGCCTCCATGGCCTCGGGGATCAGGACCGCCGGGTTCGGCATGCGCTCGGTCGACATCGCGTCTCCTTGGTCGTTCATGGTTCCGACAGGAGTCATCCGAGCACCCGAGGTCCGACGCCCGCACCGACGGTGGGACACCGTGGGACACCCACAATCGGGTTGAGCTGCCGCGACACCCAGCTGATGCGATCCGGTGGGGCGGGACAGGTACGGTGTTGCGCGTGTCGGGGCCGCAAGAGCGACTGGTGGCTCAGCTCGCCGGAGTCAAGGAGCTGAGCGGCCTCAGCCTGCGCGCACTTGCGAGACAGGCGGGCTTGAGCAGCTCCTCGCTGTCCCGATACTTGACCGGTCGGCTCGTGCCGCCGTGGGAGGCCGTCGTGGCGCTGTGCCGGGTCGTGGGGCGCGATCCCCGGCCACTGCGCGCGGCCTGGGCCGAGGCGGCCAAGGCCGGCGCGGCGCCCGCCCCACGCCGCAACGACCTGCCGGCCGACCTGTTCGACTTCACCGGACGGGAGACCGAGTCCGCGCTGGTCGAGGAGCTGCTGCGGACCGTCGGCGCGGTCGCGATCGACGGCATGGCGGGCGTCGGCAAGACCAGCCTCGCCGTACGCGTGGCCCATCGGCTCGCCCCGGCGTTTCCGGACGGCGGCCTCTACCTCGACCTCCACGGTTTCACCCCGGGCCAGGAGCCGGTGGAACCGCAGGTCGCGCTGGGCCGGCTGCTGGGCGCACTGGAGATCACGCACCTGCCCGCCGGTGCCGCCGAACGCGCGGCGCTCTGGCGCTCGGAGCTGTCCCGTCGGCGGGCGCTCGTCGTGCTCGACAACGCGGTCGACGCGGACCAGGTGCGCCCGCTGCTGCCCGGCACGGGTAAGTCCGCGGTTCTGATCACCAGCCGCCACCGGCTGGTCAGCCTGGACGGGGCACCGCCGGTGTCCCTGGAGCCCCTGGCCGACGCCGACGCGGCGCACCTGTTCGGCAGAGCCGCCGGCCTGACACACACCGACGAGGAGGCGGTCGGTCAGGTGCTGCGCCAGTGCGGCGGCCTTCCGCTGGCGCTGCGGATGGCGGGCGCTCGCCTGCGTCACCGCCCGGGCTGGACGGTGGCGGTGCTAGCCGAGCGGCTGAACGACACACCCGGCCGCTTCGACTCTGTCTTCGGCATGTCACTTCAGCAGCTCGGCGCGGTGCAGCGCCGCGTGTTCCGGCTGCTGGGCGTGCTGCCGGGCGTCGACTTCGACGCGGCGGCGGCGGGCGCGCTCACCGAGATGCCGGCGGGCCGTATCGGTGCGGTGCTGGAGGAACTGGTCGACGCCCACCTGGTCCAGGAGCTGTCGCCCGGTCGGTATCGGATGCACGATCTCATCCGGCGGTACGCGGCGGAGCTCGCCGCAGCGGAGGAGCCGCAGGCCAACGCCGCACTGCGTCGGGTACTGAATCACTATCTGGCGCAGGCCCTCGCCCACGACCGCACGCTGCCCTCGCCGTACCGCAGGCAACCCTCGCCGGGTGATCCGGCGCAGGCCATGGCCTGGTTCGACCTTGAGTACGTCAACCTGGTCGCCTGTTTCGATGCCGCCGCGCGGCTCGGCGCGGACGAGGTGGTGGCCGACCTGCCGCAGGCCATGCGGGTCTGGTTCTTCCGACACCGCGGCACCGACGACCAGGCACGCCTGCTGGAAACCGCGGCGGACACCGCGGCACGTCTCGGCCGGCACCAACAGCGGGCTGCGCTGCTCGCGGACCTCGGCTACGCCCGAGCCGTGGCCGGGCGCCTCACCGAGGCTCTGCTGGCCTATGAGTCGGCCGAGCAGTCCGGGCCGGACGACGACCTCGCGGCCGGTCTGGCTCTGCGGATCGGTCTGGTACGCCGGGATCTCGGCGACCTGGAGGCGGCACAGGCGCACCTGCGGCGGGCACGGCACCTGTTCGAGAAGATCGGGCACCCTGCTGGCCAGTCCCAGGCGTTGGCCTTCGACGGCTGGGTGACGCTTCTCCTCGGGTGCCACCGCGAAGCGGCCGAACTCGCCCGGGCCTCGGTCGCGGTGGCCGACGGGCCTGCTCGCATCACCGGGCTGGTGACTCTCGGTGTCGCGCTAGCGTCGCAGGACCCGGCAACGTCGCTGCGGGCGCTGCAGGACGCGCTGCAGTTGTCGGAACAGCACAATCTGCAGCACAACCAGGCGTGGTGCCATAACTATCTGGGTGTCGCGCTGCGCATCATGGGTTCGCCCGACAAGGCGCTCGAACACCACCGACGCGCCTTCGAGCTGCTGGAACCCCTGGCCGAGATTCAGATGGAGATCGACTTCCTGCACACCTTCGCCGAGACGTGCCGGGCGGCAGGTCGCTACGACGAGGCGCTGACGCTGCTGGAGCGCACCATCACGATCGCGACTGAGCTGGGCCGGCCGTACGACGAGAGGCTCGCGCGGGCGGCGCGGGAGGTCGTGGTGGCGAACGCGGCCGGCGGCAGCGAGGCGTAGCACGGGAACCTCAGCGGCCGAGGGCGCGAGCTGAGCGACCCAACGGCGCGAGCCGGGCGAGCTGAGCTACCCGGACAGCATCACCGCGCAGACCTGGCTCCGATGGGCCGTCCCAGCCCACGGCCACGGTACGAAACCTCGTTTGCGCAGCTCATCCGCGTCCCGCGTGTCCCACGGTGTCCCGCAGACGGCGCGCACCCCGACACCGCGGTGGTCGGATATCCCCTGTCAGCGGCACGCAACACAGCCCACGCACAGCAAGGGGAACAGTCATGGACTCGCACACCGGTGTGAACCTGCCCAACGCCAAGAACATTCAGCCGGCCGGAAGGCGGGAATCGTGGTGGCGCAGCAACGGCGCCCTCTGGGCTCTTCAAATACTGTGGGGATTCTTCTTCGCCGGCAGCGGCTTCGGCAAGGTGCTGCTGCTCGACGGCGACCTGTACGCGGCGGCACCCCGGGCCGTGGCGTGGTACGCCGCGGTGCCGCAGTCGCTGATCGTCTTCGCCGGCATCTGTGAGGTGCTCGGAGGCATCGGCCTGACCCTGCCGGCCCTGACCAGGGTGAAGCCGGGGCTGACCCCGCTCGCGGCAGCGGGCCTGGCGCTGACCATGTTGCTGGCGACCGCCTTCCACATCATCCGCGGCGAGTACGCGCTGACGCTCGTCACCATCGCGCTCGGGGGAGTCGCGGCGTTCATCGCGGTCGGACGGTCAGCGTTGCGGCCGATCGCGCCCGCGCCCCTCACCACCTCGCGCGCGACCATGTCGCTCGTGGTCCTCGGTGTGCTGGCCGCAGCGGTGTTCGCTCCGACGTGGTACTCCATGACCCACGCCAATTTCTGAGTGGGTATGCCCGCCACACCGCGGACGTGGGTCCGCCCTGGGTCTCCGCCGGGATGTGCGCCATGATCTTGTCCAGCAGGTGCCCGCCGAATGCATTGTCGGTGACGACGCCGCGGTGACCACCGCCGCGATGATCAATCCAGTGCTCCCACGGCCAGGCCCCGCATCTGGTCAGCAGAAGCCCCACACGGACAGCACCGTCCCACAGCTCAGCAGCAGTCAAGGCCGCAACCGGCGTCTACGCTGGTTGCGGCCTTGATCGTCAAGTGCGCCGGAAGCAGTCTAGGCAAGCGTCAATAGGCGAGGATTCTGCCGATTTCGACAACGACGGCCGCACTGGCTTCCCGCACCCGCCGGACCGCATCGTAATTGTGGTGCGGCTTGGCCGGCCTCGTCGATCAACAGCCAGCCGAATGCCTCGCGGCCGAGCCGGCCAAGTAGCCGCTCGACGGAGGCGACGGTGGTGGATACGGCTGGGACGACGAGGAACCGCGACTACCACGCCGCGCGTAGTGAAGGTTCGGGCACGTCGTTGGGTGAGGCTCGCGGCTGGTCCGTGCGGGGCTGTTTCAGGCGATGCCGGCTGTGATCAGTTGTTGCCAGATCTCGCCCTGGTCGATGACCTGGACGCCGTTTCTCTCAGCTTTGGTGAGTTTGCTGGCGCCGACGTCGGCGCCCGTGATGAGAAGGTCGGTGTTCGCCGAGACTGAGGATGCGGTGGTGGCGCCGGCTTTCTCGCAGAGTCGTTGGAAGGTGGGCCGGGGGACCTTCTCGCCGGAGCGGGGGTCGCTGATCGTGCCGGTGATCACCACGGTTTTGCCGGTCAGCGGGGCGTTGGAGGCGATGACGGGTGGGAGGTCCTCGATGCGCACGTCCAGGGAGACCCCATGCTGCCGCAGCCGCATCAGCTCGGGCCGCAGTCGGGTGAGGTGTTCGATCAGGGACGCGGCGACCTTCGGGCCGATGTCGTCAACGGCCACGAGTCGTTCCTCGCCTGCGTCGGCGACATCTTCGAGTGAACCGAACCCGGCGCGGCAGAGCCGTGTGGCGGTGCCTTCAGAGGCCATGGGGATCGCGAGCCCGATCAGTGCCCTGCGCAATCCCACCTGGCGGCTGGCGTTGATCGAATCGATCATGCGGGTGGCGGAGACCTCACCGATGCGGTCGAACGCCAGCAGCGTGTCCTTGGTCAGGCGGTAGAAGTCCGACGGATGTTCGAGGATGCCGGCCTCGGCGAGACGTTCGATCCACACCGGGCCGACGGCCTCGATGTCCGCCGCCGCCCGTGACGCCCAGTGGACCAACCGCCGCACGGTCTGTGCGGGGCAGCCGACGTTGGTGCAGTACAGCTCGCGGCTGCTGCCCTGCTCGATCAGCGGTTGTCGACAGGACGGGCACACGGTTGGGGGCACGATCTCCCGTTCCGCGCCCGTGCGTCTCGACTCGTCGAGCACGCCTGCGACGAACGGGATCACGTCGCCGGCGCGGCGTACCAGCACCGTGTCCCCGATCTTGATGCCGCGCGCGCGGATCACCTCCTGGTTGGCCAGTGTCGCGCGGGTGACCGTCGTCCCGCCGACGAACACCGGCTTCAGATGGGCGACCGGGGCGATCTTGCCGGTTTTGCCGACGTCCCAGACGACATCGGACAGCACGGTGGTCTTCTCCTCGGCGGCGAACTTGAACGCCAACGCGCCGCGGGGCGAGCTCGACCGAGTCCCGGCGGCCGCGTAGGCGTCGCGGTTGGCCAGCCTCAGCACTGCGCCGTCCAGGTCGTAGTCGAGGTCGTTGCGTTGCTCCTCGATCGCTGCGATCACCGCCTGCGCTTCCTCGGCGGTGGCGCAGTGCGTCATGTCGGCGACGGTGAACCCCAGCGTCCGCAGCCCGTCCTCTAGATCGGCCCCGGCGCCACCGGGATCGGAGGTGTCCAGGTCGAAGGCGAAGAACCGCAACCGCCGTTCGGCCACCACGACCGGGTCCTTCGCCCGCAGGGTGCCCGCGGCGGCGTTGCGCGGGTTGATCAGCGGCCGATCCGGGTGTGCGGTGTTGTAGGCGGCGAACGTGGAGCGCAGCATGACCGCCTCGCCGCGCACCTCAACCCGGCCCGGCGCGTCGAGGTACTCCGGCACCCCGTCGGCCAGTGCCCGTACAAGGACGGTCACGTCGTCGCCCGTCGTCCCGTCCCCTCGGGTGATCGCCCGAGCCAGCTGCCCGTTCTCGTAAACCAGAGCCAGCGACAGCCCGTCCAGCTTCGGCATGACCACTACCGGCTGGCCCGGGAAGCGGGCGAAGAACGCCTCGACCTGCTCGGGCCGGGTCGCCTTCTCCAGCGACAGCATCGGTCGCGAGTGCCGGATCGGCGCGTGCAGGACCGCGGGCGAGCCCACCTGATCCAGCGGGTTCGGGTCGGGCGCCCACTCCGGGTGCGCGTCGACCAGCCCCCGAAACTCGTCCTCGATCGCGTCGTACTCGACATCCGCCACCAGCGGCGAACCCCGGTAGTACGCATCACGCAGCACCGTGATCTGGTCGGCGAGTTCCTGGATCCGTTCTCGAGCGTTCACGGCACACAAGCTACCCATGCCCACCGACACTCCACCGCCCGCAAACCGGGACGCATGTACCAGGACCACCGCGGTCGGCCCGACCGCCGGCTCGCCGAGGTGGCCTGTCCGATCACGTGCTGGACATGCCCGATGTTGGTTCGGCAATCACTTCTCGCTCATCGCGCCGCGGCGTACGGGTGGACCTGTGGGCGCCGCAGTTGGGCGGGAGGTTCGAGGCACGGGAACCCATCGCTGTCCAGTCCGTTTTCCAGGCCCGCCCTCCGGACCGCGACGCGATCGACAACGACATCGAGATCGTGGGCAACGCCGAACACGTGCTCGTTTACGCCCCGCCGATCGGCGCCGAAGGGATCCGCTGGCGCGACTTCCAAGACTGGTGGAACGCCATCCGCCGGTTGGACAGCGATGAGCAAGCCAAGACCCAGCCGTATCGGCGACTGCGGCAGAGCCTGCCCGCCAACTCCCCGCCTCAGCAGCGGTCAGCCGGAGTAGCAGCAACACAGGCCCCGGCGCGTCGGTGGCGAACTCCCTGAAGGTGCTCCTGGCCCGCGCGGCTTCATGGCGGCACAGGTACTTGGTCGTTCAGCTCGGTGAAGGGCACGTCCCGGCGGCGGCCTGCTCTGCGCTCGGCAACTCCCCGACACTGACCCCGACCGGCGGGGCGCTATCGCAGTGCAGTAAGGATGTTGACAGTCGCGGGTAATTCCTGATCGACGTATTCACATGCCTCAGGCGGGCTGGCAGGGTCGGGTCACGGCGCACTGTCCGTGCGTTCAGCTCGACATGGGGGAGTTCATGTGAGAACAGGTCGATCCATCGGCGCGGTCCTCCTCGCTGCCGCAAGCACCATCGTTGTCGCCCTCACCTCCACCGCCCAGGCTGTCGCCGCCCCGCCGGCACCTGGTCGGGACGGGGTGGTGGTCTCGGTGCAGAAGAACCGCGACGGCACGATGACCGAAACCGCCTACACGCCCGCGCCGGGCGTTACCGCCAAGGATCTCGCTGCGCGGCTGACGGCACGGGGGGTGCCGAACGTCAGAGTCGCCGACGAACCGGCGATGACCACGCTCGCCGCGGCCTGCTCGTCCGGGACCGCCCGGAGCTGGCCGTCGTCGGCGACGTGCTTCGTCCGCTGGGCGTACAACGGCTACGCGCGGCCGCAGATCTACTTCATCGACCACTCCGGATCGGCGTGGCCCGTCGGCCGCGCAGTGACCAAGTGGAACGAGACCTCCGGCATCGACTCGGTGTACCGCATCCCGAGCTCCGGCTGCCCGGGCGGCGGAATCCACTGCGTTCACGTCTACAGCGGGAACTACGGTTCCGGCTGGACGGGGCAGACGAGCCGTACCCTCAATGCCGCGGAAACCTACTACGCAGGTGCGACGGTCAAGCTGAACACCTACTACAGCGGCACCGAGGCCGAGCACTGGAATACCGCCTGCCACGAACTCGGGCACGTGCTCGGCCTGGACCACAACACGTCGACCGGTAGCTGCGTGTACGCCTACCGCAGCTCGCAGCGGTATCCGAACGCCGACGACTTCAACCTGTTGGAACGCTACTACTGAGCTGTCGCGTAGGGGCCCGGCCAGATTCGGCCGGGCCCCTCGCCGTCTGCAGGGCGAGCATTGCCGTGCACTTGAAGATCGATCCTTGGTGCTCCTGCGTCATGGCAGAGGCAGTGCAGGCATTGTCAGGGATCAGCACGGTGCGACGCTGACTCGTCGAGCGACTGCAGGCGTACCCGTAACCAGCGGCGGAACCAGTCGATGACCCACTGAGGGGTTCGTGTTGGCGGAGAGCAGTATCGCCTCCAGCGCGAGGAGAGCCGGCACCAGGGGGGTTGGTGCCGGCTTTCCCTCTACGACGGATCGGCTACCAGGCGTCGGCGCCCCGACGCCGGCCCACGCGGCGGCGACCCACCGGCTACATCGCTGGCCGAGGCCTGCCCAGGGCGGGGGCGCCGGCGATTCGAGGCCCACACGAGCCTTGCCGATCTGCCGTGTCAGGCGGCTGAGCTGCGGAAACGCCACCGGAGAGAACTCCGTCGGTAAGATCAACCTATCCCGACTCCCAACGCTTCTTAGGGACCCTCAGGGGTTCTTGCGCAGGGCTGAAGCGGCAGCCTCCCGCAGGCGACGGCAGGCAGGAGAAGGCGGCCGGCTTGTTCGCTCCGGGCCGCGGACCGCCCAAGGGACCGGACACTTTCCCATTTCCCCAGCGGCCCCGGTCACGGAGCATGTCCTGGCGCTACCCTGACCCCGACCGGTGGTGCGTCCTCACCGCTGAACCAGGGAGTTGCCGATGACGGGCGCTGCGGGCTCGGAGGTGGAGGTGCTGGTGGTCGGGGCTGGGCCGACCGGCCTCACCATGGCCGGGCAACTCGCCCGGCACATGGCCTGGCGGGCCGCCGAGGACCGGATGGGTGGTTGAAGATGCGCGTGGCGCTGTTCGTCACCTGCCTCGCCGACACGCTGTTCCCCGAGGCGGCGAAGGCGACCGTACGGCTGTTGGAGCGCCTCGGCCACGAGGTGGTGTTTCCCGCCGACCAGACCTGTTGCGGGCAGATGCACGTGAACACCGGCTACCCGGATGAGGCGGTGCGGCTGGTCCGCCGGCACGTGCGCGTCTTCGCCCCGTACGACGTGGTGGTGGCCCCGTCCGGCTCGTGCGTCGGGTCGGTGCGGCACCAGCACGCGATGGTGGCCCGCCGGGCCGGGGACGAACGGCTGGCCGGCCGGGCCGAGGAGGTGGGCCGGCGCACGTTCGAGCTGTCCGAGTTGCTGGTGGACGTGCTCGGTGTGACCGATGTGCGCGCCTACTTCCCGCACCGGGTGACGTACCACCCGACGTGCCACTCGCTGCGCATGCTCCGGGTCGGGGACAAGCCGCTGCGGCTGCTGCGCGCGGTGCGCGGGCTGGATCTGGTGGAGCTGCCGGAGGCGGAGCAGTGCTGCGGCTTCGGCGGCACGTTCGCGGTGAAGAACGCGGACACGTCGACCGCGATGCTGGCCGACAAGATGCGCAACGTGCTGGCCACCCGCGCCGACGTGTGCACGGCCGGAGACGCGTCGTGCCTGATGCACATCGGTGGTGGCCTGTCGCGGCTGAGGGCGGGGGTGCGGACGGTGCATCTGGCGGAGATCCTGGCCAGTACCGAGGGCGGCGAGACGGTGGGGGAGCGCGAGCGGCTGGGGGTGCGACCGTGACGCGGACCTTTCTGGGCATGCCGGCGACCGCGCCGCGCGGCGTCGGGAACCTGCGCGGTGAGGAGTCGTTCCCGGCGGCGGCCCGGCGGGCCCTGGGGGATGCGCAGCTGCGCCGCAACCTGCGGCACGCCACGACGACGATCCGGGCCAAGTCCGGTGCGGTCATCGCCGAGGTGCCGGACTGGCAACAGTTGCGGGCCGCCGGCTCGGCGATCAAGGCCGACACGATGGCCCGGCTTCCGGAGCTGCTGGAGCAGCTGGAGGCGGCGGTCACCGCGGCGGGCGGCACGGTCCACTGGGCGGCCGACGCGGTGGAGGCGAACCGGATCGTCACCGACCTGGTCCGGGCCGCCGGCGTCGATCGGGTGATGAAGGTCAAGTCGATGGCCACCCAGGAGATCGGTCTCAATGAGGCCCTCGAGGCGGCCGGGATCGCGCCGGTCGAGACGGACCTCGCGGAGCTGATCGTGCAGCTCGGCCGGGACCGGCCCAGCCACATCCTGGTGCCGGCGATCCACCGCAACCGAGCCGAGATCCGGGAGATCTTCCGGCGGGAGATGCCCGGCGTCGACCCCGACCTCACCGACGAACCGGCGGTCCTGGCCGCCGCGGCGCGCCGGCACCTGCGTCAGACCTTCCTCGACACGAAGGTGGCCGTGTCCGGGGCGAACTTCGCCGTCGCGGAGACCGGCACCCTCGCGGTGGTCGAGTCGGAGGGCAACGGGCGGATGTGCCTGACCCTGCCGGACACGCTGATCACCGTGATGGGCATCGAGAAGGTCGTGCCCACCTGGGCCGACCTCGGGGTCTTCCTGCAACTGCTGCCCCGGGCCTCGACCGGGGAGCGGATGAACCCGTACACGTCGATGTGGACCGGGGTCACCCCGGGCGACGGGCCACAGCAGGTGCACCTGGTGCTGCTGGACAACGGCCGCAGTGCCGTGCTCGCCGACGAGGTGGGCCGGCAGGCGCTGCACTGCATCCGCTGCTCCGCCTGCCTCAACGTCTGCCCGGTCTACGAACGCACCGGCGGGCACGCCTACGGCTCGGTGTACCCGGGACCGATCGGGGCGGTACTGTCCCCGCAACTGACCGGGGTCGCCGACAATCCGTCCCTGCCGTACGCGTCGTCGCTCTGCGGCGCCTGCTACGACGCCTGCCCCGTCATGATCAACATTCCGGAGCTGCTGGTCCACCTGCGCGCCCAAGCCCCACACCCGCGCAGCGAAGCGATCGCGATGGCCGCCGCCGCGTACACCATGGACCGCCCCGCGCTGTACGCGGCCGCGCAGCGCGCCGCGGGCCTGGGCCGGATCGCCGGCCCCGCCCTGCCACCACCGCTCAACGGCTGGACCGCCAGCCGGGACCTGCCCGCCGCGCCCCCGCAGACCTTCCGCCGATGGTGGGCCGAGCGGTGAACGGCCGCGAGATCGTCCTCGGCCGGATCCGCGCCGCCCTCGGCGACACCCCGGGGGTGCCGGTCGACGTCCCCCGCGAGTACCGGCCCGCCGGCTCCGCCCCCGCCGACCTCGACCTGCTGGCCCACCGGCTCACCGACTACCGGGCCACCGTGCACCGGTGCGCCGACCGGCAGGTCGCGCAGGTCGTCGACGGGATCCTCGGCGGCCGGCGCGTCGTGATCCCGCCCGGGCTGCCCCGGCACTGGCTGCCCGACACCGTCGACGCGGTGGTCGACGAGAGCCTCACCGCTGCGCAGATCGCCGCCGTCGACGGGGTGGTCACGGCGGCGGCCGTGGCGGTCGCCGAGACCGGCACCATCGTGCTCGACGCCCACCCGGACCAGGGCCGCCGGATCATCACCCTGCTGCCCGACGTGCACGTCTGCGTGCTGCGCACCGACCAGGTCGTGGCCGACGTGCCCAGTGCTCTGGCCCGGTTGGTTCCGCACCGGCCGTTGACCTGGATCAGCGGGCCCTCCGCCACCAGCGACATCGAACTCAACCGGGTAGAGGGTGTCCACGGCCCCCGCAACCTGCACGTGGTGATCACATAGGCAGCGCCCTCGTGTGAGCGGTGGATCGGCCCATCCGGTGCCGTGCCCCCGGTTCACCGCCCTATGGCGACCGCCGCGTTGACCAGGTCGCGGTCCGCGGCGCAGCGCAGGATGCAGTCGGCCAGGTCGGCGCGGGAGATGCTGAGACCGCCGCGGACGTTGCGGTTGACGGCCCGGCGGTACGTGCCCGTGTACGGCCCGTCCGTGAGTCTCGGCGGACGCACGATCGTCCACGCCAGGCCGCTGTCGCGCACGATCGTCTCCGTGCGGCGCATGTCGGCGTAGGAGTGCCGGAGCACCCGGCCCAGGATGGGCTTGAGGAGCAGGCGGGTCAGTGGGCCGTCCCCGTCGGTGACGATGCCACCGGCGGTCACCACGATCAGCCTGCGGGCGCTGCCGCTGTGCATGGCGCGGATGATGCCGGTGACCGCGTCGGCGCGTACGGTCGTCGGCGCACGGACGGCGCCGGGGCCCACCGTGGACACCACCGCGTCGGCATCCTCGACGGCGGGGCCGATCTGAGCCGGGTCGGTGACGTCGGCGCACAGCACGGTCAACAACGGGTGGGACCGGCGCAGCCGGTCCGGATCCCGCACCACGGCGGTCACCTGATGACCCGCCGCGCACGCCTGCTCGACCAGCAGCCGGCCGGTCGCGCCGCTGGCGCCGAACACCGCGAGCTTCATGGGTCAACCCCCTCCGTCGGGCATTGGTCAGGGCGCGTTCCGCGGTCGCGGGGCGGTCAGCCGGCCGGCCTGATCGACGGCCGCGATGACGAGCAGGAACGCGACGACACCGGCGGCCGTCCGGACATAGTTGAAGATGTCCCAACGGTGCAGGATCGCGGCGTGATCGGCGGGAGCCGACGTGACCGCCCACACCTTGATCTGCTGGTTGATGGGCACGTTGCCGAACCGGGTGACCAGGAACGAGGTCAGCGCCATCAGACCCGCCCCGGCCGCGAGCAGCCGTGGCACCCCGCGCGACAGGACGACGAGCAGAACCGAGCTGAGGACCGCCAGCGCCATCATCGTCTGCACCACCGGGCCGTTCATCCTCATCAGGGCGCTGTGGAAGGTCAGCCGTACGTCGAGAGGTACGGCGTGGAACGTCTGTGCGACGTTGACGGCGCCGTAGACGAACGTGCCCGAGAGTGTGCCGGTGGACAACAGGGCGAGCCCTCTGATGATCCGGAGCGGCACGGGAACCTCCGATGGGGACGGCGAGCCATTTACTGAGCGATTACTCGATAAAGATAGCCGACCATGTCCCGACCGGTGGACCAGGAGTGACCGCGGTCACGCCCCGCCCGAGGGTCGGCTCCGCCTAACGGCGGCCGAGGCTCGGCAGGAGCACGTCCACCACCTGCGCGACGCCGGTCAACCGGATGTCCTCGGTGCCGGCGAGACTGCGCAGCATGGCGCGGTGATAGGCGACGCCCGCGAGGATCTGCGCGGTGGACTCCAGGTCGAGACCCTCGGCCAGCCGACCCAGGTCGCGTTCCCTGGCCAGGTACTCCACCACGGGAATGAGCGCGCGGCGCGGGCCGATGTCGTCCGCGGCGCTCCGGTCGGCGAACCTCGCCCGCAACTCGCCGTCGGACTGCACCGCCGCGATGATCGGCGCGATACGCAGATAGAACGCCTCGAGGCTGCCCAGCAGAGCGATCAGGTTGTCCCGCAGGCTGCCACGTCCGGCGCGCTCGTGCAGCTCGGCGACGGCCTCCCCGTACCCCGGGAGGTGACCGCGCACCACCGCCTGAAGCAGGCCGAGCCGGTCGCGAAAGTGGTAGAAGATGCTGGACTCCGCCACCGAAGCGCGGCGTGCGATCTCCTTCGTCGACAGCCGCGCTACCCCGGCCTCGGCGAGAATCGCCTCGGTCGCCTCCAGCACCGCCTCGCGAACTCCCGTGCGCGGGCGACCACGCCCGCGGCCGCGTTCGGTCATCCTGCCATCCTGCCCGCACCCGAACCGGGCACGGCCACCGGGCGCCGGCCCGCCACCAGCGGCTCGTTCGGCGGCTCCGCCCCTCGTGGCGCCGTGCGCAGACGGGAGGCCGTCGGCGGCCGGTCAGGTCGGTGTGGATCGGAGGGTGTCGGCGACCGGGCGGCGGGTGGTGGCCAGGGCGGGGACGGCGGTGAGCGCGGCGACGGTGAGCAGAATCGTGAGCGCCAGGGCGAGCATCCAGGAGCCGGGTGCGTACCGCTGGTCGCCCGGACTGACGACCAGGTACAGCCCGATGCCGGCCGGGACCCCGAGGGCGACGCCGAGTGTCGCGGGAAGGGCCTGCGCCACCGCCATGCCCACGGTCACCTGCGCGGGGGTGGCGCCGAGCGTGCGGGCGACGGCCAGGGGGTGGCGGGCGTCGAGGACCGCGGTCCAGGTGCTCACGATGGCGTTGACGAGCGCGAGGACGCACAGCACGGCGACGACGAGGAGCATGGCCTGAACGGTCCGGGTGCTCTGGGGATTGGCCAGCTCCGACTCGCCGAGCTTGACCTGCCGGTTTTGCGTCAGGCCCATGAGCAGGGCGGCGAGCGCGGTCGTGGTGATCAGGGTGTTCACCATGACGAGGCGGGCCCGGCGGGGGCGACGGGCATTGATGCGTATCCCGATCAGGAGAGCCGTGGGCATTCGGCGGGACAGCCAGACGCGCCACCCGCGGCGCCGGGGTGGCGTGGCGGCGTCGGCCAGCGCGTGGACGGTGTCGGTGGTGGCGGCTCGTAGCACCGGTGCCACCGTCGCCGCGGCGGCGATGGCGAGGGCGAGGGTGGTGCCGGCGACCACGGTACGCAGCGCGGGCGGGTGGGTGCCGGTGGAGCCGAGGAGCCCGGCGCCGGGGTTGGTCAGCGCCGGTGCGGCGAGCCAGCCGGCGGCCAGGCCGGCGCCGGCGGCGGCGAGCCCGATGACGAGGTATTCGGCGAGGTGGACGGCGGCGATCATGGCCGGTCCGGCGCCGACGGCCTTGAGCAGTCCTACCCCGCGGCGTTGGTCGACGACGCGGCCGGCGACGATGTTGGCGACGCCGACCACGGCGAGGGCGGTGAGCAACCAGCTGCCGACCAGCAGGGCCAGGCGCGCCTGCCTGACGAGCTTGCCGTCCGCATCGGCGATCTCCACCCAGCTGGTGTACTCGATCCCGTCGATGCTCTTGTGGACAAACGAGGTGCTGGCCCGCGGGTCCGCGTACTTCAGGTTCAACGTGTACGACAGTGGCCGCGTGCCGGCCAGCGCGCCGATCTGGCTACGGTTGACCCACACCAGGCCGGCGAACTGGGTCAGAGGGCTGCCCGAATCGTAGCGCCAGTCGGCGTGTGGGTAGACGGCCCTTGCGGCGGTGACCGCGGTGCCGACCACCCGCAGCGGGTGACCGCCGATGTCCACGGTCTCGCCGATGCGCACGCCGAGGGCGTCGGCGAAGGCGGGCTCGACGACCACACCGCCCGGGCGTACCCAGGTGCCGGCGGTCACCGCAGGCCGGTCGAGCGCCGCGGGAGCGTTGTCCCGGCCCTGGATGACCGCCGGGACGGTCCTGCCGTGGGCGGTCAGCGTAAGGAAGGCCAACGGGTACGGCCCGCTGTGCGCGGTGACACCGGGCGCGGTGGCCAGCGGCGCGAGGGCGGCCAGAGCCTCGGGACCCGTCGCTCCCGGCATCGCCACCACGTCGGGGCCCGCGGTGGCGGCCCGGGTTCGCTCGTACGGCTGGGCGATGGCATTGTTCAGGGCGAGGCCGAGCGTCAGCATCGCGGTCGCGGCGCCGATCGCGAGCAGCAGCAGTACCGTCTCGGTGCGCCGCCGGCGCAGGTCCCGCACCATCAGCCGGCACACGAGCAGCAGGCGCCCGGCCATCTCAGCGCCACCCGCCGTAGACCGTGCCCGTGCCGCCGGTGGCACCGGTGGTACCGGCGAACCGGCTGTCGTCGGCGAACGCCCCGTCCCGCATGGAGACGACCCGGTCGGCGACCGCGGCGATGCGCGCGTCGTGGGTGACCACCACCAGCGTCTGCCCCGCCGTACGCAGCTCCTCGAACAGCCGCAGCACCTCCAGGGTGGCGGCGCTGTCCAGATTCCCGGTGGGCTCGTCGGCCAGCACGACCAGCGGTTCGTTGCTCAACGCACGGGCGATCGCGACCCGCTGGCGCTGGCCGCCCGACAACGCCGACGGCAGGTGCCTGGCGCGGTCGGCGAGCCCCACCCGGTCCAACAGGCTCATGGCGCGCTGCCGAGCCCGCCGCGGCGACCGTCCGGCCAGCAACGCGGCCAGCTCGACGTTCTCCACGGCGGTCAACTCGTCCATGAGGTGGAACGACTGGAAGACGAAGCCGATGTGCTGCCGCCGCAGCCGGGCCAGGCCACGCTCGCTCATCCCGTCGATCCGGTGCTCGGCCAGCCAGATCTCGCCGTCGGTGGGGCGTTGCAGCCCGCCCAGCAGGTGCAGCAGGGTGGACTTGCCGCAGCCGCTCGGACCCATGATCGCGAGCGTCTGCCCGGCGGGCACCTCCAGGTCGATCTCGTCGACCGCGCGCACGAGGGCGCTTCCCCGGCCGTACCATCTGCTCACCCCGCGTGCCCGTAGCAGCGACGATCCGGTCATGCGGCACCACCGGGCAGGTCCTCGCGGCCCTCGCTCCGCTCGGTCATCGCTGTCCCTTCCAGTCGGTCCGGTCGCGTTCGGTCCACATCCGTTCGCACGCTTCCAGCCACTCCAGGTCGGCCCGTAGCCGCAGCACGACCCCTTCCAGCAACAACCCGACGACCGGATCCACCGACCGCTCCAAGGCAGCCCGCTGGGATTCCCGCAGCCGGCGCAGCACCTCGCGCCGCTGCGCGTCGACCAGGGCCACCGGATCGGCCAGCCGGGCGGCAGCGGCGGCCACCAGCTTGAGGTGGAACTCGCCGAGGTCCGGCTTCGGCCAGCTCACCTCGGCCAGCCACGCGGCGACCCGCTGCTGCCCGGCCGGGCTCAACGCGTAGACCCGGCGGTCGGGCCGGTCCGGCAGTCCCTCGGCCCGCTCCGAGGTCACCAGCCCCGCCTTGGCCAGCCGGCCCAGCGTCACGTAGATCTGCCCGGCGTTCATCGTCTCGCCGAGCGGGCCGAGCGCGGCGCGCAACCGGCTACGCAGCTCATACCCGTATGCCGGCTCCTTCGCCAGCATGGCCAGCACCACGTCCTGCACCCGATACGCCCTCCGTAGATCGACAATAGATAACCGTTATCTACGGCGCTGTCAAACCTTCGGCCCGGCGCAGCGGGCAGGACCGGTCGCCACCAATTGGTGGTTCGGGATCGCCCTCGCGTCGTGCGGCGACCGGCATCAGGCCCGAATGCCGGACGCCTGGATGCCGATCACCACCGATCTGCGGTCAGCACGCGGCGCGGTAGTCCGCCGCCGTGGCCCGCCGCAGCTCCAGCCGCAACGGCGGCTCCGACGGCCGGTCACTGCTGGTGGTCGACCGGGCCACCCCGTCGGCATCGACGACCGTGACGCCGGTCTCGACCGTCAACACGTCGCCGTCCCGCTCCCCGTCGAGCCGGTTCAGGTAACGGCCCGGCCCGTCCCGCACCGGACGGATCTTCAGAGCGAAGCGCGTGCCCCGGAAGTTCAGCGGATCGCCCCACACGTCGTACTCCGTGTGCTGGCCGGCACCGCACACCTCGGCGGTGCCGTCGATGTCCGGGCAGTTGCTGCAGCGACTCGGTGGATCGCCCTTGAGGTGGAGCACGAGGTGCCGTTTGTCGCCGGGCGCCACGGTCACGTCGCCCTGCCAGTAACCGGTCAGCCCGGGCCGCCCCGGCAGCGACACCCAGGGATTGAGCAGCCAGTGCGATCCGTAGATGAGACCGAACCCGATGGCGAGCACACCGATCATCCCGACGATGAGGCGCAGCTTTCCGCCGCGCCGCCGTGACGGTCGCCCGATCGCCATGTCAGCCTCCTCCAGGCCGCCGCACTTGACCCAGGCTGATTGTCAGCCGATCGCGATCACGCGCACTGCCGGGAATGCGGTGGGTCGTCGTTCAGCCGTTCGGGCGTGACGCGATCGCCTGCAGCGACCACCTGTTGCCGTCGGGGTCGCCGAAGTAGACGAAGTTGCCCCATGGCTGCACGTCGACCTCGCTGGCCTCGACGCCGGCGTCGAGCAGTTGCCGGCGCGCCGCCTCGGCGTCGGCGACCACCACCTGGATCTCCTGCGTGCCGGGAGTCTTGTCGGTGATGCCGTCGCCGAGCACGATAGAGCAGGCCGAGCCGGGTGGTGTCAGCTGCACGAACCGCAGGCCCTCGTGCACCCGGTGATCGTGGTCGGCGTTGAAGCCCACCTTCTCGTAGAAGGCCTTGGCGCGGTCGACGTCGGTCACCGGAACGGGGATGAGTTCAATCTTCCAGTCCATGGCCCCACCGTAGGACGTGGCTACGACCTTCCGGGGCCGCCGCACCACCCGAAGGCCCCGAAGTCGGGTCGGCACCCGTACGGCTGGGATGATCGTGGTCATGCGGTTGGAGTCGCGGTGGACGGCAACGTCGGATGACGGGATGGCGCCGGTGAACGGTTCGTTGGCGGTCTATCCCGGTACGTTCGATCCGTTCACCCCGGGGCACCGTGACCTGGTGGCCCGCGCGCGGGTGATGTTCGACCGGATCATCGTGTTGCTGGCGGTGAACCCTGACAAGCGACCGACCGCCGAGGCCGCGGCCAGGGCCGCGCTCGTACGCGACGCCATGCCGGCGGCCTGGGGCAACGTCGAGGTGGACACCTGGACCGGCCTGACCACCGCCTACTGCCTGCGCCGCGGCGCCACGGTCATCGTCCGCGGCCTGCGTACGGCCGCGGACTTCGGCCACGAGTACCAGCTCGCTGCGATGAACGAGCAGCTCGGCGTGCAGACCGTCTGGTTGCCGTCCCGCCCGCAGCTGGCTGCCACGTCGTCCACGGCCGCACGCGCGTACCGCTCGGCGCAGTCGGCCCGTCCGTCGCCGAACGCTGACGAGTAACGCCCGGGGGGGGCACCGGACGGTGGGATGCAGGCTCCTCGGCTACGAGCGGACGCCGGCCGGTTCGCGGTCAGCGGCAGATCCCCGCGTTCCCGTGTGTCGAGATCTCGGCGGGCCGGGAGTCAGAATGGTGTGTGATCAGTCGGGTGGCAGCGGCCGACGTTCGGCTCTTCGATCGCGCCATGGGCCGGTTCGGGGTGGCGGGCGGTGGCCAGGCGTTCCTCGGCAGTCCGGGCGCTCTTGCCTTCGTGGCCTCCGAGGGTGACGAGATCCTCGGATGGTGCTGGGGCTACCACCTGATCCGGCCGGACACCTCCTCGATGCTCTACCTCCATCGACTGGAGGTGGCGCAGGAGCACCGTCGGCGGGGAATCGGTGGGGCACTGCTCCGCGCGTTCCTGTCGGCCGGCGCGGAGGCCGGTGCCAGCAGGATGTTCTTGACGACGGGCGAGGCCAACGCCCCGGCCCGGGCGCTGTACGAGTCGTTCGGCGGTGGTCCGGCCGCACAAGGTCCCACGGTCAGCTACTGGTTCCCCGTGGAGCCGCACGCCACGGCCTCTCCCGTACCGGGCGCCGGAGCCGTCGAGAGATCTGACTGTCGAGCCCTGCTGCTCACCGGCGTCGCCGGGGTGGGAAAGTCGACCGTGGCCGACGCGGTCGGGCGGGTGCTGACCGATGCCGGCCACATCACGGCCGTCGTCGACACCGATCTGTTGGCTCAGTTCGGGCCACCCCCATCGGTGGGCCCTGCCGGCGGACGGGTGTACGACGAGCTCAAGTGCGCCAACCTGGCCTCGGTGTGGGCGAACTTCAGGGCCGCCGGCGCGCGGTTCGTCGTCGTTGCCGCCGGTGTCGAGAGCGTGGCCCAGCGGGAACGGTATTCACAGAGTCTCGCCGACTGTCACCTCAGTGTGGTCAGGTTGACCGCTGATGTCGACACCGTTCGTGACCGGCTGCGCCGGCGGGACGCCGGACCGAAGCTCGAGCGGCACCTGAGGGCGCTGGCCCGGCCCCGGCCCGCACCGGCCGGACCCGCCGTCGAGGACTTCACGATCACGAACGATCGCACCCCCGCTGAGACCGCCGCGGACATTCTCGCCCGAGTGGGGTGGGCGGATCAGATCGACCGTGGCGTCGCCGATCGCGCGTCGACGTATCCGTGATGGCGCCACCGGCTCGAACCTGATGTCCTAGGACGCTATAGAGGGTGTGCGTCCCCGCTCTTGGCGCGCCAGCCCGGCGCTGGACGAGGACCCCGGCGGCGGATGGCAGGATCGGCGCGGTGACGGTCGATGTGGTGCAGCGGGCCTTCGGGTGGATCGAGTCGGTGGCGGTGCCCGCCGACGGTGGTCTGGCGTGGCTGGAGGCGGGCGAACGCTTCGACGACCTGTACGCCGGGACCGCCGGGATCCTGCTCGGCTGCGCCGAGGCCGGGGCTGCCGGTCTGCTGTCCACGTCCGACGGTCCCGTCGAGGCGACGACGGGTGGTGCGGCCACTGCGTCGGGGTCGGCTCTCGACCGGGTCGCGGCCGGAGCCCGGGACCGGCTGGTGCACCTCGCCCGGCATGAGCCGGACGCCGCGACGATGCCGGACGACGGGTTGTTCGGCGGCTGGGCCGGCGTCGCGGTTGCGTTGCGCGCCTGGGCTGCGGTCTCTGCCGACCGGGTCGCCCTCGACGCCGCCGCTGTGGTGACGGCGCGGATCGCCGAACGGCTCCTGCGTCGACCCGTGGACCCGGCCCGGTACTCCGACGTCATCTCCGGCGACGCGGGCATCCTGCTGGCCCTCCTCGACGCCTGCGACGATGGTGCCGACGGTGTCGTGGTGCAGGCCGCCCACCTCCTCGCCGACGGGTTGGTGGGGCTCGCCGAGGACCGACCGGACGGGCTGCACTGGCGCATGCTGGCCGGGCACGAGCGCCTCATGCCCGGCTTCTCCCACGGCACGGCCGGCGTCGCGTACGCCCTCGCCGCCGCCGGCAACACGCTGCACCGCGACGACCTGCTCGACACCGCCGTCCGCGCCGCCGACGGCCTCCTGGCTCTGGGCAGCCACCCCGACGGCTGGGCGTTGCCACTGCTTATCCCGCCCCGCCCGGACCGCCCGCCGGTCAACTTCGGCTGGTGCCACGGCCCCACGGGCACCGTGCGGCTCTTCACCCTCCTCGACACCGTCGACCCGCAGCCCCGCTGGCGGCAGGCCGTCGACGCGTGCCTGGGGGCGCTGCGCGACAGCCGCATCCCACAGCGGCTGTACCCGGGCTACTGGGACAACCTCGCCCGCTGCTGCGGTACCGCCGGCGTCGGGCAGCTGCTGCTCGATCGCTTCCGGGCCACCGCCGACCCCGCCCTGCTCACCTGGGCCAATGTGCTCGCCGCGGACGTCCTCGCCCGCACCGTCCCCACCTCAACCGGCGTCACCTGGTCCAACACCGAGCACACCAGGACCCCGCCGGACCTGCCGCCGGAACCCGGCTTCATGCAGGGCACCGCCGGGATCGTCGGCTGGCTCGCGCGGCTTGCCGCCCCCGCCACGCCGCCCGTCCTGCCCTGGCTCTGACCCGCCATCGGCGGTTCCAATCGATTCCCAACCGTCGCGCCAGGGTGAAGCGGCACAACGACGGAAGGAACGGCATGCGCAACATTCTTGTCACCGGCTCGGTGGACGGCATCGGCCGGCGAGCCGCGGCCCAACTCATCGCCGCGGGGCATCAGGTGGTCCTGCACGCCCGCAACGAGGAGCGGGCGGCGGTCGCCAAGACGGCGCTCCCGGCGGCGGCCGGGATCGCGGTCGGCGATCTGCGCTCGATCGAGGAGACCGGCGCGCTCGCCCGGTCGCTGGCCGCGTTTGGACGCTTCGACACCATCGTGCACAACGCGGGGATCGCCCGGCTGGACGCCCCGGAGCGGGAGCTGACCGGGGACGGGCTGGAGTCGACCTTCCAGGTCAACGTCCTCGCGCCGTACCTGCTGACGGCGCTGCTTGCCCAGCCGGAGCGGCTGGTGTTCGTGTCGTCGGCGATGGCCGCGGACGGCGTGGTCGACCTCGCCGACCTGCAGTACGACACCCGCCCGTGGAACGGGGTCGAGGTGTACTCCACCTCGAAGCTGCTGGACCTGATGCTCGCGGTCGCCGTCGCCCGTCGGTGGCCCGGAACCCTGAGCAACGCGGTCGACCCCGGCTGGGTACGCACCAGGATGGGCGGGGACGCTGCGCCGACGAGCCCCGACGACGCCGCGCGGGCCCAGGTGCGCCTCGCCGTGGGCACCGACGCCGACGTCCTGGTCAGTGGGCACTATTTCAGTCAGCGCGAGTGGCGGCCGTCCCTCTCCAGCATGGACCCGGCACTTTTGGACGAGCTGCTCGCGCGCTGCGGGGAGCTCACCGGCGTGCAACTGCCTGAGGATGCCTCCCGCCAGCACCTTGACGGTTGATCTTCAATGCCGACGGTGGGCGGAGGGACTGGTCCAGGATGTCGCGGTGCAGTTCGGCGAGTTCCGGTCCGGGCTCGACGCCGAGTTCGCCGATGAGGCGGTTCCGCGCCTCGCGCAGCACTGCTAGGGCGTCCCCGCGGCGGCCCGCCCGGTACAACGCCTGCGCCAGCAGCGCCCAAGCCCGCTCCCGCAGCGGGTGTTCGGTGAGGAACGCCCGGAGCTGCGCGACGGCCGTGTCGTCGGCGCCCAGCTCGACCAGGGCGGCCAGACGGTGTTCCCGCGCACCGGTCCGCAGCTCCTGGAGCCGATGCGACTCCGCGAGCACGAAGTCGTGGTCCGCGCAGTCGGCGTACGCCCGTCCCCGCCAGAGTGCGAGCGCCGCGTCGAACCGGGCCAGCGCCGCTTCGGCTTCACCGTCGGCCAGCAGGTCGCGTCCCTGGGCCGCCGCCGTGCTGAACCGGTCGACGTCGAGCGCGCTCGACCCCAACCGCAACGCGTACCCGGCGCCGTCCCGGACGAGCACCCGCCCGGGCTGCCGTGGCGCCCGGTCGGGCTCCAGCGTCCGGCGCAGGACCGACAGGTAGCCCTGCGCGGTGATCCGGGCACTCGGTGGCGGGTCGTGCGGCCACAGGCAATCGACCAGGGCGTCGATCGGCACGTACCGGCCGTCGGCGATGACCAGCCGGCACAGCACCGTACGTGGCGCCGGACCGCCGACGGCCACGGCCCGGCCGTCGTGCCGCACGACGGTCGGGCCGAGCACCCCGACCGTCAGGCCCGCCCGTGCGGCGGAGTCACCGGCAACGCTCACGACAGCCGCCCGTCGTGCCTGGTCGTCATGGCTGATCCTTCCTCCGCTGTCTGAGACGCAGTGCGCCGTTCATGAGGCCGGGCCGGAGTTGGCGGGCCCTTAACGCCGGCTTGGCGGGCCGCCGGCCGGTGGGGGCGGTCCGACCAGTCGTCGTCGGGTCCCGCAGGCGTGTCCGCCAAGTCGGCGCCAAGTGTTCGCCAGGTGTCGTCCCCGAGAGTTGCCAAACACGAGAGCGAGCCGGCCGTCCGTCGCCGGCACCGGGGGCGGCCCACCAATGGGGCGGCCCCATCCCGAACAGGCCGCCAGCCGCGCGGCCGGAGGAGATCATGGCCACCACGACCCGTCCCGAACCGAACCTCATCGGCTTCCGGATCAACCACCGCACCATGCGATCTGACACGCGCCGGCTGGCCGAGCTGCTCAGCCGCGTCGCTGCCGGACAGATCGCGTACGACCGCCGCCGCGCGGCGGCCCTGCGGACGTATCTGCGGCTGCTCTGTGACGGCATCCATCACCACCACAAGATGGAGGACGAGGTCCTCTGGCCGGTGCTGCGACGTTCGGCGGGCGCGGAGATCGATCTGCGGGAGCTCAGTGACGACCACGCCGCACTCGATCCGGTCCTGGACGAGGTACGACTGGGGGCGGACGAGCTGATCGAAGCGTTCGCCGAGGGCTCGTCAGAGGCGGGCCGGGTACGCACCGTCGCGGGGCGACTCGCCGCGGCCCTGGCTCAGCTGCGCGATGTCCTCGACGAGCACATCGAGGAGGAGGAGCGGCTGATCTTCCCGGTGATCCGGCGCTACGTCAGCGTGGCCGACTGGAACACCGTGGAGCGCGCGGTCCGCAGGGGCGGTGCGCTGCGCTTCGAACTGCCCAGGATCGAGCGGTACGCCCGCCCGGAGGAACTGGACGAGCTGAGGAAGATCGCCGGACCCGTGCTGCGGCTGATGCTCACCGCGCTGCGACCGGGCTTCCGCCGCCGGGAGGCGACGGTCTTCGGCGGGTGACACGTCCGAGCGGCGGTGACCCGGTTCAACACACCGCCGCCGGCACGTACGCCGACTCGTCGCTCCACGGCACGGCGCCGACCCTGCGGGCCAGCCGGAGCCCGGCGTCGCGGTGCGCGGCGGCGGCCGGTTCGCCGAGCGCGGCGGCGAGCTCGGCGAGGGTCTGGTCCACCGGGCCGAGCGAGATCGACCCGCACTCCAGGCCGGCGAACCGCCCGGCCCACGGCAGCAGCTCGCGGTAGCAGCGCCGCGCGGCCGGGCGGTCGCCGAGCCGCGCCGCGACCTGCCCGCGCAGCGTCATCCAGTACAGCCACAGGTAGTCGGGGCGGATCGGGGTCTCCGGCCGCCAGACGGCCCGGGCCGCCTCCCGGTCGCCGCAGGAGAGCAGCGCGTGGGCCAGCACGTCGTGCGTGTCATCCGGCACGCGTGCATGCACCTGCCGGATCTCCTCGACCACCTCGTGCCCGCGCCCGACGGCGCTCAGCACGGTGAACCGGCCCATCAGCCCCATCGCCGCCGCGTTGGGACCACCGATACGGCTCATCCGATCGCTGATCTCCGCGTACCGGCGGGCCGCCTCATCGAGATCACCGGCGAAGAGAGCGCGCAGGCCCGTGAACCACCCCATGACGGCGAGGATCAGGCCCAGCTGACCGGTCGTGGCCTGCTCGATCGCCCGGTCGACGTGGTGACGTGCCCGGTCGAAGTCGGCCTCGGCGAGCGCGGCCTGGTAGAGGATGTGGTGGGCCTCGCACTGGTACGCGGTGAGCCCGGCGGCCTCGGCGACCGCCAGCAGCTCCCGCCCGACATCGGGCAGTTCGGCGCGGTGCGCGGGGGCGACGGTGACGAAGTAGCGGGCGTTGAGCGCGCGGCAGAGCACCGTCGGATCGTCCTGCCGCCGGGCCAGCGCGAGGGCTTCCCGGGTGACCTCGTCGGCGCGCCGCAGGTCGGCGCCCTCGATCTCGAAGGCGAGCGTGCTCAGCAGCCGGGACCGCAGCGCCGCGCGGTCGTCGCCCACCCGGGACAGCTCCTGCTGGAGCAGCCGGACCAACGGCTCGTCGACGGCGCGGTCGGGCCGGATGGTCCAGGTCACCGGGGCGTCGAAGCAGGTCAGTGCGGAGTGGACGGCCCGCGGGTCGTCGATCCCGGTGGACAGCCGCACCGCCTCGGCGCGTGCGGCGCGGGCGCCCAGCACGTCACCGGCGAGTGCGCTCGCGGTGGCCAGATCGCAGAGCACGTCGAGACGTACGCGGGCGGGAACCGCCGGGGCGAGGTCGGCCGCGCGCAGCGCGCCGGTCCAGTACGCGGCAGCCTCCCGAGGCGCGCCGAGGTCACCGGCGCGGCGGGCGGCGGCGGCCAGGTGCCCGATCGCGTCCTGGGCGGTGGCCGGGGTGAGGGCGGCGAGGGCGTGCCGCCCCAGCACCGCCACGTCATCGACGCGCTGCTCCCGCAGCACGGTGAGGATCCGGCTGTGCATCCGGGTACGTCGCAGCAGCGGGACGCTGTAATAGAGCGCGTCCCGCATCAGGGCGTGCGCGAACCGGATCCGTCCCGGCTCGGGTTCGACGAGCAGGCCCGCGGTCACCCCGGCCTCCAGGGCGTCGAGGACCGGCTCCTCGGGGCCGCCGTCGACGGCGATCAGGATGTCGACCTCGGCGTCGGAGCCCAGGACGGCGGCGTGCCGCAGCACCGTCCGGGTGGTGGCCGGCAGCCGTGCCAGCCGCCGGGTCAGCACGTGACCCAGCGCGGCGGGAATGCCGTCGAGCGCTGACCCGGGGCCTTCGGCCGCGATCAGCTTGGCCAGCTCGATGGTGAAAAGCGGATTGCCCGCCGAGCGTTCCCGCACGGTGCGCAGCAGTTCGGTGTCGGTGGTGTCGACGTCATGGCGACGCAGCAGCTCGGTGACGGCCGCGTCGTCGAGGCCGCCGAGGTGCAGTTCCACCGCCGGTACGCCGGTGAGCGCGGCCCGGGCCACCACGACGTCGTCGGTCACCTCGTCGGGGCGGAAGGTCGCCACCACCAGGACGGGCGCCTCAGCCAGGGCGGCCGTGAGGTGGCGCAGGATGCGCAGGGTCTCACCGTCGGCCCGGTGGATGTCCTCGATCACGACGAGCAGCGGGCCGTGGCCGGCCAGCCGGGACAGGTAGGCGCCCAGCGCCTGGCGCAGGTGGAACTCGTCGTACTGCCCGCGGGAGTCGGCGGGCGTTGCGGTGCCGGTGCCCAGGAGGAGATGCAGGCCGCGGGACTCCGGCTCGTCGAGCGGGAGCCGCCCGCGGGCGGCGGTGACCACCTCGTGCCATGCCCACGCCGGCGGTGCGCCATCCACCGGCGGGCAGGTGCCGATCGCCGTGGTCCACCCGTCCCGGGCGAGGGAGCCAGCGAGGTGCCGGGCCAGCGTCGACTTCCCGCCCCCCGCTTCGGCCCCGACCCAGCAGATGCCGAGGCCGGCTGCGGTGGCGCGGTCGGCCGCCGAGCGCATCCGGGCCAACTCGGTCGCGCGGCCGAGCATCGACGGCGCCGCGGCCGGTCGATCGGGTACGACGGCCGGCGGATCGGCCCGCCCGGCCACGGCCGAGGGCCGGGCGACCCGGGAGGCGGGCGGCCCCAGGCGAGGGTTCTGCCGAAGCAGATCGGTCTCCAGGCTCCGCAGCTCGGGGCCGGGTTCGATGCCCAACTGTTCACGCAGCGCGGCGCGCACCGATCGCAGCACGGCGAGGGCATCGGCCTGCCGTCCGAGGCGGTACAGCGCGACCGCGAGCAGCATCGCGGCCTGCTCCCGCAGCGGGTGGTCCCGGACGTGCGGATCGAGGTCGAGGATCACCTCGTCCGCACGGTCCAGGTCGAGCAGCAGCTTGGCGCGCTGTTCGACGGCGGTCAGCCGGAGCCGGACCAGCCGTTCGCGGTCCCGGTCCGCCCACGGTTCCCCGGCGAACTCGGCGTACGGGGTGGCCGCGCCCCAGCGGGTGAGGACCTCGTCCAGCCCGGCCAGCGCCGCCCGCGGCTGCGTCTCGGTGCCCCGCGTCGCCGTCCGCAGCGCCGCTTCGAACCGCCAGGCGTCCACGTCCGTCGCCGACAGCCGCAGGGCGTAGCCCGGGGCCGCCGTGACGAGGATCCGGGCGGGACGGCGGGGCGGACGATCCGGCTCCAGCGCCCGGCGCAGGTTCGACACGTACACCTGGAGGGCGGCCTGGGCGCGCGGCGGCGGGTCGCCCGACCAGAGGTCCTCGATGAGCCGGTCGACCGACACCACATGGCCGCCGCCGGCGACGAGCCTCGCCAGCACCGCACGCTGCCGCGGCGCCCCGAGGTCGATCGGGGTGCCGTTCCGCATCGCCCACACGGGGCCGAGCACACCGACCGTCGTCACGCTGCCACCGTAGTGAGCCGAAGCCGCCGTGGAGATCCGTAATCCGACAGTTCCTTGATCACGCTTTGGCCGCACCCTCCCTCGGACGGGGGAGGCGCTCCCTCTCTCGGGAGAGGTCGGCGTGGTCGGATCGGCGGCACGCTGGACGCCATGACAGTAACCCGGAACCACGAGAAGACCGCTGCGCCGAAGGCCCCCTTCGCCTGGGCGGCGCCAGCGGTCCTGGTGTGGGCGGTCGGCTACGGCGCGGTACGCGTCTACTGGGCGGTCGCGGGTGCTCCCTCCTTCCCGCCGATCGGTTCGGACCTCATCGGCTTCACGGGCTGGGCTGCCGTGCTCCTCTGTGCCGCCGGCGCCGTGGCGGCGCTCCTGTTGAGGGCGGCGGACGGCTGGCGCTGGCCGCTGGCGATCGCCGCCTGGGCGGTCAGTGCCGCGCTGGTGGCGGCCTGCCCGATCCTGCTCCTGGACGCGGTCGGACTGCTGATCCCCGGCCTGGGGCTGCCGTTCCACCTCGGTGCGTTCCTGAGCCGGGCCGGCTGCTTCGCCGGGGCGGCGCTGCTGGCCGCCGCCGCGCTGTCGTACCAGCGCCGGTGGCGCGGGGACTGCCCGCCGTGCAGCCGTACGGGTGCCACCGGCCGGACCGATGACGGGAGCCGAGCGGCGGGGACCCCCTGGTGGGCCTGGTGGGGCGCATACCTGGCGGTGGCCGGATGCCTGGTCCGGCTGCTCGCACAGGTCGCGGTCGGCTGGACCGACAACCCGTTGAACGGGGGCCCCTCCATGCTGGTCTTCGAGGTCGGATTCCTGCTGGCCGGGGTGGTGCTGCCGCTGGCCCTCGTGCACTCCTGGGGGCGAAGCTTCCCCCGCTGGGTGCCGCTGCTCGCCGGGCACCGGGTGCCGCGCTGGCTGCCGTTGGGGCCCGGGTACGCGATCGCCGGGGGGCTGATCGTGTACTTCGGCGTCGGCATGGTGCAACTCGCCATCGAGACGGCGACGGGCACCTGGGATCCCGGCGACGGCTCGCTGCCGCTGGCGTTCTTCTGGGTCGCGATGCCCGCGTACTGGGTGTGGGGCGGCGGGCTCGGGGCCGCCGCCCTCGCCTACCACCGCGCCACCCGCCCGCCGTGCCGGGCCTGCGGTCGCTGACCGCACAGGGCATCACCCGAAACGGACGTGTGCGTATGGATACAGTGACGCGGTGCGGAGGGACCTCGCCCGGCACCGGTTGTCA
The DNA here is from genome assembly GCF_040609975.1 of Micromonospora sp. NPDC004551. Classification (NCBI taxonomy): domain Bacteria; kingdom Bacillati; phylum Actinomycetota; class Actinomycetes; order Micromonosporales; family Micromonosporaceae; genus Micromonospora; species Micromonospora sp. NPDC004551. The sequence goes on from NZ_JBEXLM010000010.1 coordinate 81,623, forward strand.
CGCCTGGTGGTGTGGACCGGCGACGATGGTCCCGTCCCGGCTCCCGCCGGCGTTGTCGGTGTGGAGTACCGGGGCCGGCTGGGCCACGCATCCTCGTACGGCCTGCTCATGGCCCGCGCCTCGGACTCGCCCGGCGTCCGGCTCGACCTCGGGCCGGCATCCGTCGCCCTTCGGTGCCGTGCGATGAGGTCACGCTCGGGCTGGCCGATCCCGAGTACCGAACGGCGTTGCACGCCGCTGGTCATGATCTCCCCGTCGGGCTGGTCGTCACGGGCGCAGGCGAGGGAAAGCTCGGCTCGTCAATCGTGGTGTTCACCCGCCTTGTCGCGATCCTCTCCGTACTGGTGGCCGTCGGTCCCGAGTCGGTTGATGCCGCGCGGGTCTGGACGATCTGGGACGAGGCCTGGCCGGGCCGACCCTGATTGTTCGCGACCATCAGGACCGGCGCCTCAAGCCGATAAAGGGGGCGGCGGCGCGGTGGTTAGGCTGTACGGATGCAGGAGGCGGTGTCCCGGAGCGACCTCGATGGCTGACGCGGACGACATCCGTCGCCTGGCGCGGGCGCTGCCTCACGTGGTCGAGATCGACAGTGACGGCTTCGACTTCCGGGTCGCCGACAAGGGGTTCGTCTGGTCCTACCCCGAGCGCAGGCCCGGCGCGCCGCGCCGCATCCGGACCGACATCGCCGTCCTGTACGTGGGCGACGAAGCGGAGAAGCAGGCGCTGCTCCTGGGCGAGCCGGAGGTCTTCTTCACCACGCCCGCATATGACGGGTTGCCCCTGGTCATGCTGCGGATGGAGCAGGTGAGCGTCGATCGGCTGAAGGAGCTCGTCACCGACGCGTGGCGCATGCGCGCCCCGGACTCGCTCGCCGGTGATTTCGAGGACGGCGGCGGTGACCCGTCAGCCTGAGCGTCGGCCGGGCCGTGTCGGACTCGGTACCGCCGCCACCTGGCCCGCTGACCGAGCAGCGATCCGTGCTGCTAACCGCCCGGGGTAGGGGGCACCGCAAAGGGATCCGCCGGAAGGAAGCAGCCATAGTCCTGCAGCGGCTGCGGATCGTCGACCACCACCTGTTGCAGCCAGCCGGCGGGTGACAGGCCGTCCGGCCGGTCGCTGACCCGGGTGCCGGGCAGGAGTCCACGAGCAGTGTCTCCATTCACGGCGTCGGCGGCAAGCGCTCCGTCCCGATCGAGTATGGCGTGTACGGCGTCGTGGACGTCGGCCACCGCCTCGGCTGCCTCGGCGTCGGTCAGACCCGGGTGGCGGTCGCGCAGCGCCTGCCGTGCCGCGGCCAGGAATCGGTCCGGATCCATCACGACGACATCGCGCCGGGTCCGGATGCTGATCGTCATGCCCGCCCGCGGTGCCACGGCGCCCGTCATAGCGGGAGGGTAAACCCAAGGGGTTGCGCCGGTGAGCCGAGGAAGCGACGGCGCATCCACCTGGCCCGTCAGGCCACCGTCAGGTCAGCCGCAGATCGTGCTGTTCGAGGGCGGCCTCGATGATGTTCAGTGCCTTCGGGCCCATGCCGTGCAACCGGGCAAGCTCTGCGCGCGGCACACCCGCGAGCTGGCGCAGCGCCGTGTAGCCGGCGGCGTTCAGCGCCCGCGTCGCTGGTGCGCCGATCTTCGGCAAGGTGTCGAGGGGCGAATCCACCGCTCGATGCTAGACCGCCGATCGCATGCCGGATGCGCTTGGCGCGGCGGGGATCCGCCTGGCGAAGACCGGCACGCCGTCGACGTCGAGATGACGGTTCCGCACCCGCGGCCGACGCGCCGCCGGTGACCTCCGATTGAGGGTTCCCGGCGCCGACGAGCAGGGGACTCGCCGCAGAGCCTCAACCGACAGTTCAAGGATACGATTCATGGACATGGCATCGAGCACGCACACCCTGTCCGGAGACTTCGACCTGACGATGGATGAGCTGCGCGTCGTGGCGCGTTACGTGGTCCGGCACGCCGAGGACGTCCTGTCGGTCTTCGAGGAGGCTGTTCCCGATGATCCGCGCCCCCGGGCGGCGATCGAGGCCGCCTGGGCTTTCGTCAACGGCGCCAGGAGAACCAACGTGCAGCGCCTCACGTCCCTCGATGCTCATCGAGCCGCCCGGTCCGCACCCTCCGAAGCCGCGCGACTGGCCGCGAGATCTGCCGGTGACGCCGCCTCAGCCGCATACCTGCACCCCATCGCCCGGGCCAGCCAGGTCGGCCACATCCTGCGAGCCCCCGCCAGCGTCGCGCGCATCGGCGAGATGAGGGCGGGCGATGACCGCAGGACCGGGGATGCACTGCTGGAACGGTCGCGGCAGCGCGCCACACCGTTGCTCGTCGACGTGCTCCGCCGCTACCCGCCGGCGCCAGGCGGCAGTAGCCGCGTCGCCCAGCTGATGAGCGCACTGGACCGCTCGCTGCGTCAGGCGCCTGACACGTCGCCGGAGAACCCCGGACCGGGCCACGGCGACCCGCGTAGGGGAGAGCGCCGGTCATGATCCTCCCGAAGGTCCGGGACCCCCGCTTCGTGACGATCCGCCGTGGGGGGACTCTCACCGATGCCGATCACCATCGCCTCGCTCTCTGGGCCGCCTCGTGTGCGGAACACGTCCTCGGCCTCTTCGAATCGGCCCGGCCCGGCGACCCGCGACCCCGGCATGCGATCGAGCATGCCCGGGCCTGGGTCCGGGGCGAGGTCAAGATGATGCAGGCTCGCGCGGCGGGCGGCCACGCGATGGGTGCGGCCAGGAACCTGCGCGGGGCGGCACGGTACGCCGCGTACGCCGCCGGCCAGGCCGCGGTCGTCGCCCACGTGGCCGCGCACGAGCTCGGCGCGGCCGCCTACGCGATCAAAGCGGTACGTGCCGCGGCACCGGACGGCCAGAGCGAGGCCGCAGGGCGACTCGAATGCCAGTGGCAGCGCGATCAGCTCCCGGAGGCGATCCGCGAGCTCGTACTCGATGACCAGAGGTTGCGCAACGACATCTGCTGGTCGGTGTTCGACTGCTGAAGCCGACCCTGCCCGGCCACCTGTGGAGACGCGGCCGTGGAGTGCCCTCCGATCGGCATGATCGAGGGCACTCTCTTCGGCTACGTCAGGGTTTCCGCACCGGGGTGTTCACCGTCGTCGCCGGTATCCGGCCGGTCCTGACGTTCGTTCCCGCCCGGTCATGAGCGACCGTGCGCGGACCGCCGCGTGACGCAGCCCGGGGCAGGGCCACCTCGCCTCTCGGCCCGGCTCGGGTCCACGGCGGCGGCTCGCCCCAGGACGCACGGCGAGTCCCGGTGCGTGCGGTTCACCGGAATATCGCACCTGGGTGAGCAGCCGTTCGGGACGCAGGACCACCGGGTCGACGAGGAGGGGAGAGGAGTTGCCGGAGTAGCTCGCACGGATCGGGCCCAGGCACCGGACCGGGCCGCGATCGTGAACGGTGATGGTGCCGGTGCGGTCGCAGGAAACGCAGGCGACCGGGTGTACGCAGCGGACTGCGGGCAGGGGAAGGCGCGTGCGCCGAAGACTCCAGGACAGGGCGATATGAGGACGCGTAGACATGACCGATCTCTCTGAAGACCTGACGAAAGGCATGGGAAACGAGCCGACGGCGACGTCGGCGACCGATGCACGGCGAAGGTGTCAGGTCTAGAGAGCAGGCGGGGTCACGCGGGGTGAAGTCCTCTCGTGAATGGGGCGGACCGGAAGATCCCGTTACACGGTAGGGCGGGACGGGCCGGCGAGGCCACGCCTTTTCGCACTCGCCCCAGACGCCACCGCGGCAGGGCGCCGGGCCCGTCGACGGGGACCAGGGTCTGGCCGTACGGCGGTCGTGCGTGCGGGCGCGCGCAGGTCAGATCCCGGGCCGGCTTCGCGAGGGGTCGGCGGGTCCACCACCCCCGAAGCCGAAGTGAGTTAACGATTTCCCGCCGGTGTCGACTTCGGCCGGCCGCGCCGACACCCGCGCTCATCAGGCGATACACCAGCACGCCGGCGCGCGGGGTCGCGCCCGGCAGGGAAAGGCATCGACGGATCGGTCTTGATTCGGAAATCGATTGCTGGAACAGTGGCGCCATGAAGGTTGCGGCCGTCCTCGGCGTCGACATCGGCACATCGAGCAGCAAGGGTGTCCTCGTCGACGCCGACGGCCGGGTCCTCCGCTCGGCGACCCGCACGCACGAGGTGAGCCGCCCCCGACCGGGCTGGGTGGAGATGGACGCGGACGTCTGGTGGCAGGAGTTCGTCGCGCTCAGCCGTGAACTCCTCGCACCGGGCGACGCCGACGTCGTCGCCGTCGGGGTGAGCGGCATGGGCCCGTGTGTGCTGCTCACGGACGCCGCGAACGCTCCGCTGCGCCCGGCCGTCCTCTACGGCGTCGACACCCGCTCGACCCAGCAGATCGCCCGTCTCACCGAGCGGTTCGGCGCGGAGGAGATCCTCCGGCGGTGCGGCTCGGCCCTGTCCAGCCAGGCGGCGGGCGCCAAGGTGGCCTGGGTGGCCGACAACGAACCGGAGCTCTTCGCCCGGGCCCGGCACCTGTTCATGCCCAGTTCGTGGCTCGCCTGGAAGCTCACCGACCGCTACGTCCTCGACCACCACTCGGCGAGCCAGTGCACACCTCTGTACGACACCGAGGGCCAGGACTGGTACGCGCCGTGGGCCACGCAGATCGCACCCGATCTGGTCCTGCCGCCGCTGCGCTGGCCCGGCGAGGTGGCCGGGACGCTGACCTCGCGAGCGGCGGCGGAGGCCGGCCTGGCGGCGGGCGTACCGGTCGTCACGGGCACCATCGACGCCTGGTCGGAGGCGATCAGCGTGGGCGCCCACGGCGTCGGCGACCTAATGCTGATGTACGGCACCACGATGTTCCTCGTCCACACGGTTACCGCCCGCCTCACGAACCCGTCGCTGTGGGGCACCGTCGGCGCACTGCCCGGGACGCGGAACCTCGCCGGCGGCCTGGCCACCTCGGGCGCGATCACGGCGTGGCTGCGCGAGCTGTTCGGCTCACCGGACTATCCCGAGCTGCTCCGGCTGGCCGAGGCCTCCGGTCCGGGGGCGAAGGGGCTGCTCGTGCTCCCGTACTTCGCGGGCGAGCGCACCCCCATCCTGGATCCGCGGGCGCGTGGGGTCGTCGCCGGCCTCACCGTCTCGCACAGCCGCGGTGACCTGTACCGCGCCGCGCTCGAGGCGACCGCTCTCGGCGTGCGACACAACATCGAGACGATCGAGGCGAGCGGCGGTGACATCCAGCGGATCGTGGCGGTTGGCGGCGGCACCCAGGGCGGGCTGTGGACCCAGATCGTCTCGGACGTCACCGGGCGTGCCCAGGTCATCCCGTCGCAGACCATCGGCGCGAGCTACGGGGCGGCGTTCCTCGCCGCGCGGACCGGGTGGCCCGTCTCGATCGAGGCGTGGAACCCCGTCAAGGAGATCCGGCAGCCCCGGGCCGAGCTGGCCGCCGACTACGACGAGCTCTACGGGCTGTACCGGGAGCTGTACACGAGTTCCAAGCGGGTCGCGCACGCGCTCGCCGCACGTCAGGACCGTCTTTTGGCCGCCGGCCCGCCGGCGGTCAGCGACACCCCACGCACCGAAGGAGTCGCCCCATGACCAGTTACCCGCTGCCCGTGCTGGCCGAGCCGCCCGCCGCGGCGCCCGGCACCGTCTACACAGTGGCCAGTGGCGATCTCCGGCCCAGCGCGAACGTCACGTGCTGGCCCACCCAGCAGCAGCTGGAGGCCGACCTCGCGGCCGCGGTCAACGCGCTCGGCTGGAAGGTCGAGCGTGGCCACGGGTTCGACCCGGACAAGGGCCATGGTTTCATCGACAGCCAGCGGGCCGGCATCGAGGTCTTCAAGCGCATCCCGGCCGACGCGCCGCTCATCGTGGTCGAGGCGGTCTGGCAGTACAGCCACCATGTCCTGGCCGGGCTGCGCAGCCACCAGGGACCGATCCTGATCGTCGCCAACTGGAGCGGCGAGTTCCCGGGCCTGGTCGGCCTGCTCAACCTCACCGCGAGCCTCACCAAGGCGGACGTGCGGCACTCCGCGCTGTGGAGCCGGGACTTCACCGACGACTGGGCGGTCGACGGGCTGCGCACCTGGCTGGAGACCGGCGAGCTGCGCCACGACACCGGTCACGTCCGCGATCTGCCCGCCCTGCCGGACGACGCGGAGGTCGAACTCGGTCGCGCCCTGGCCGCGCAACTGTCCCGGGAGAAGGCCATCATCGGCGTCTTCGACGAGGGCTGCATGGGGATGTACAACGCGATCTTCGACGACGAGCTGATCAACCCGCTGGGCATCTACAAGGAACGGCTGTCGCAGAGCGCGCTGGTCGCCGAGATGGCACGGGTCCCCGACGAGGAGGCCCACGCGGTCCGCCGCTGGCTGGACGAGGCCGGGATGACCTTCCACACCGGCACCGATGAGGCGACCGAGCTCACCGACGCTCAGCTGACCAGCCAGTTCAAGATGTACATCGCCGCCCTGCGCATCGCCGACGACTTCGGCCTGGACGCGGTCGGCATCCAGTACCAGCAGGGGCTGAAGGACACCGTCCCGGCCAGCGACCTGGCCGAGGGGCTGCTCAACAACGTCCAGCGGCCACCGGTGCGCAGCCGCGACGGCAGCCGCGAACTCTACGCGGGCGCACCGCTGCCGCACTTCAACGAGGTCGACGAGGGGGTGGCCGTCGACTCGCTGGTCACCAACCGCATCTGGACCGCCATGGGCCTCGACCCGGCCACGACCCTGCACGACATCCGGTGGGGGGAGACCTACGGCGACGACTTCGTCTGGGTGTTCGAGATCTCCGGCTCGGTGCCGGCGTCCCACAACGGCGGGTACGACAAGTCGTACAGCATGCGGCAGCCGCCGATGTTCTTCCCGCTCGGCGGCGGCACGCTGAGCGGGGTCTCCAAGCCCGGCGAGATCGTGTGGTCCCGGGTGTTCATCATGGACGGCGGGCTGCACGTCGACCTCGGTCGCGCGACCGTCGTCGAGCTTCCGGCGGAGGAGACCCGGCGCCGGCTGCAGGCCACGAATCCGCAGTGGCCGATCATGCATGCCGTGCTGCACGGGGTCGGCCGCGACCAGCTGATGGCCCGCCACAAGGCCAACCATCTGAACGTCGCCTACGCGCCGGACGCGGAGGTCGCCGACCGGGCATTGCGGGTGAAGGCCGCCCTGTTCGCCGAACTCGGCGTCCAGGTGCACCTCTGCGGCGACGTCAACCTCTGAGTACGCGCCCCGGAGGCCCGGCCAGTCGGGTCTCCGGGCCGGAGTGCGGCCACCCCTCCGGCCGAGGCGCCGGGGTGATGACGAGGGGCCGGGAAGCCTGCGACAGGCTCCCCGGCCCCTCGTACCGGCGAACGGTCAGCTCGGGCGCGTGGAGCTGTCGCGCACCTGGAGCCCGGTGCTGAGCGTGACGGTCGACGGCAGCCGCGACGGGTTGGCGATCCGCTCGGTGAGCAGCCCGGCGGCGGCGCGTCCGAGGTCGTACGTCGGCTGGGAGACGGTGCTCAGCGACGGCCGGACCAGGTGTGCCCACGGAATGTCGTCGAATCCGACGACCCCGACCTCGTCCGGCACCCGGATGCCACGGTCGACGAGGCACTCGACGGCGCCCACGGTCATCAGGTTGTTCGTGGCGAAGACGCTGTCGGGCGGGTTGTCGCTGTCGAGCAGCGAGGCCATGGCCCGGTAGCCGCCCTCCTCGCGGAAGTCCGCATACCGCACGAGGGCGTCGGTCGCCTCCCGTCCGCGCGCCCGCAGCGCGCGCTGGTAGCCCCGGAGCCGCTGGGCGGCCGTGGAGATCCGGCGGGGGCCGGTGATGCAGGCGACACGCTGGTAGCCGTTGTCGAGCAGGTGTGTGGTCGCCAGCCCCGCCCCGTGCACGTTGTCGACGAGCACCGTGTCGATGGTGACGCCGCGCAGCTGACGGTCGATCGCTACGACCGGGATGCGGGCATCGAGAAGCCGGTTGATCACCGTTGAGCGGCCCGACGTGGAGATGATGACGCCGGCCATCCGTTCGGCGAGGACCGCCGCGATGTACCGGGACTCCTTCTCCGGGTCCTCGTCGGTGTTGCACAGGACCACGGAGTAGCCGGCGCTCTGCGCGACGTCCTCGACCCCACGCACCATCGAGGTGAAGAAGGGGTTGCCGATGTCGGAGATGATGACCGCCCAGAGGCTGGTCTGGCTCAGGCGCAGGTTGCGGGCGACCGCGTTGGGACGGTAGTCGAGGTCCTGCATGGCCTGGTGCACGCGCGCGGCCATGACCGGATCGACGGTGGTGCGGCCGTTCAGCACCCGCGAAACCGTCGCGGGCGAGACCTGAGCCTGCCGTGCCACGTCGTAGATCGTCGCCATTCGCCTCCATCCGGTGGATTCCTACGATGACAAGCCCGACAACGAGTGCCCGCATTCCGCACCCTCGCCGGTGCGGGGACTGGGCATCTTACGGGCGGAAAATGACGGAATAGTCACGGACCTCCCGGGCCGCCGCTCGTCACGAGCCGTGACGAGCGCCGACACGTTCAGCCGTCGAGCATCACCTGGAGGGCGTCCCCCCGACCGACCACGACCTCGGCGTCCAAGGTAACGAGCAGGCGCCCGTCCCGGCACGACCAGTCACGCACCGGCAGCGTGCGATTGCGCAGACGTACGGTCAACCGTGCCGGGGACCGCGTCACCGCCAGGGCGACGCTGGACACCCGGAGGCGGCCGTGCCGGACCTCGACCGTAGCGGTGACGTGCCGGCCGTGGCGCTCCTGCCGGAAGAGGCCCCACCCCTCGGCCGCGGTGAACGCGGCGGCGAATCTGTCGGGGCTGATCCGGGGCGCGAACCCGATGTGGCCGCGGGGGCCGTGGTACTCGAATCCGCAGGCCGCGAGGTAGACACCGTGGCTGGCCATGGCCCGGGCGTAGTGATCGCCGCACTCGATCTCGTTGTACGGGTTGCGCTTGCCGGCGGCGTACCGCTCGTGCACCGCCCGGGTGAGGGTGAGCCCCTCCTCGACCAGGCCCTCCTGGAGCATGTGCGCCGCGACCTGGTACTCCTGGCCCGTCCACACCTCGTTGAAGTACATGGCGGCCCAGCTCGCCGGATTCCCGGCTGCGGTGTCGGCGCCACCGTGCGGCCAACTGGTCATCAGCATGCCGTACTCGTGGTCCATCGCGAACCAGCGGCCGCCGGAGATGACGTTGCCCTCCCGGTAGGCGGCGTGGTCGGGCGTGAAGTTGTACCGGTAGAGGCTATCCAGGGCGCTGACGGCCTGCTCCGCCGGCACGACACGGGGGAGCCCGAGCTGACCGGCGAGGCTCTGCCCGAAGAGCTGGTCGATGTGACACCCCCGATTGCTGTTGATCACATCGGCGTGGGCCGGGTCGACCTGCTGGATGAAGTACTCGCCGTTGAAGAGTTCCGTGGACAGGTGGCGGCTGCCGGAATCGGCGAGGGCCCGGCACCGGTCGGCGAACTCGGCCTGGCCCACCTCGTCGGCCATCGCCGCGCCCGCTCGCAGCGCCGCGACGTACATTCCGGTGATCCAGGCGATCTGGCCGTACCAGGTGGTGTCGAGCGTGTTCGGCTGTGCGCCGTCGAGTGTGCCGTCCGGGCCCGCGTCGTGCTCCATGATCCATTCCAGCGCGCGCCGTAGCCGGGACCAGTTCACCCGCAGGTAGGTGTCGTCGGGCGCGGTCAGGTGTTCCCGGTAGCAGCGCAGGATCGTGCCGCACTGACCGTCGGTGGCCCAGCCCATGTCGGCCTCGGCGCGGTTGCCGATCTCGCCGGTCTCCGGGTGGAATCCGATGCCGAGGTCCACCCTGCTGCGGGTGTCGCGTTCCAGCTGCGGGAAGAGCCGGGCGATCGACTGGGCGTAGTTCCACACGTGCTCGCAGGTGCCCGCGCAGCAGTACACCCCCTCCCACCCGTAGAAGCGTCCGTCGTCGAACAGGTAGCAGGTGTTGGTGGCGAGCGTCGACGCGGGAGCCAGGGTGCGCTCCAGGAACCAGTGCGGCAGGGTGGCGTCCGCGTACCAGGTCTTCACCCAGGCGCGGGTGTCGGCCTCCAGCCGGTCGAGGTCGTGGGCGACGTGTTCCACCACCGCGCGGGCGTCGGCGAACCGGGTCGCGTAGTGCCGGCGCAGGCTGTCCGAGCCGCGCAGGAAGCCGAGCGACACGCGGTCCGGCACGGGGAAGTGCCAGCCCAGCACGAATCGCACGGTGCGGCTCTGCCCGGGCGCGAGGCGGACCCCGACGCTCACCGATCCGGCCTGCGCGGCCGGCGAGCCGTCGACCTCCGTGGGACCGGCATCGGCCGCGAACACCTCGTCGAGGCTGTCCCATCCGGCCAGCGACGGACGCGCCACCGCCCGGCCGTCGAGCGCGGCGAGGACGAGCGTGCCGTTGTCGGGCACCTGGTCCAGCGGCCGGGTGTCCGTCGGCACGTCGCTGAACACGATGCGGTCGACGTTGACGTGCCCCCATCCGCCGGTGTCCGCGTCCACGATCTCGATGACCGCCGTGCGGCCCTGGTACGCCGACGCGTTCATCGTCGCCACGCTGACCGGCTCCGCGTCGCGGCCGGCCACGCTGGCCACCACGGCGCCGTCCACCAGGAGGTTCACGCACGTGCTGCCGCGGTGGCTCCCGCCGCCCACGGCGACATTGACGTAGCGGCGCGCGACGGTGAACGGCCGGCTGGTCAACCTGCCGGTGGCGGCGTCGGCCCGTCCCGAGTCACCGCCGGAGCCGCGGAAGTCGTGCGACGTCACGAACCGCTGCCCCGATGCGCCGAGGTCGCCGAAGCGCTTCATGTAGTCCGGCACCTCGGAGGCCAGCACCGGGCCGGCGCCGAAGGCCGTGCCCTCGACGGTCCAGCCGTCGTAGGTGTCCCGCTCCCAGTCCTCGAACACGATCTCGGGTCGGGGTGCGACGTCGGTGAACACGATGCGGTCGCAGTTGACGTGGCCCCAGGCCCCGGTGTGGGCGTCGACGATCTCGATGACCGCGGACTTACCCTCGTATGCGGAGACGTCCAGGTAGACGGTGTGCATCGCCTCGGCGTTGCGGCCGGTCGCCGTGGCGACCACCGCGCCGTCGACGAGCAGGTTGACGCAGGTCTGGCCGGGATGGTTGCCGCCGCCGACCGACAGCCGGACCGACTTGCGCTGGACCGTGAACGGGGCGCTGGTGAGCTTGCCGGTCGGCGCGTCGGCCCGGCCGATGTCGCCGTTGGCCCCGCGGAAGTCGTGCGAGGTGACGAGACGCTGTCCGGTCGCGTTGAGCGGCCCGCCGCCCTTCATGTACCCCGGTATGTCGGAGACCAGCACGGGGCCGGCGCCGAAGGCGGTGCCCTCGACGGTCCAGCCGTCGTAGGTGTCCCGCTCCCAGTCCTCGAAGACGACGTCGGGGCGGTCGGCCGGCTCGGTCTGCTCGGCGGCCGAGAACCGGACTCCGCGCAGCGACCGGTCGCCGAACGCCGCCGACCGCAGCGTGATCCCGCGCTGCGTCCTGGTGTCCAGGCAGACGGGGTTCTCGACGTAGCCGAGCAGGGTGGCGTCCACCGTGCGGTCCGACGTGTTGCGCAGCGTGTACACCAGCACGGTCGCCGGCAGCGTCGAGTCCGCGACCGACAGCGGTACGAACGGCGAGAACCCCTCCAGGGTCACCTCGACCGGAGCGTCGGTGGCCCGGTACCGGACCGTGCCGATGGGGTACTGCCCGGTGAACCGCACCTGATCGAAGCCGTCGGCGTCGAGGGCGCGGGTCTGGACCCGCCCGTCCGACCGGGTCCGCAGCGCGAAACCGTGCCGGACGGGCGAGGCGGGCCGGCGAGGGTTCGCGTACCCGACGTCGGTGGTGCCGGCCGCCGGCCGGTTGAAAATGTCCCAGTTCCACAGCCGCCCGTCACCGCCGAGGTACAGCTGGCCGGTGGCGCCGCCGCCGACCGGCATGCCGAGCCAGCGGAGGTCGGCGCCCTCGTAGCTGGTCGGCTCGCCCCGGCGGTACAGCGCCGTGGACCAGTCGGGTGGCAGCGCCTTGTCGACCGGTACGCCGATCAGCCGATCCTCGGGTACGCCGAGGGCGGCGGCGGCTTCGGCCCGGGAACCGGCGAGCACGGTGCCGGCGGCGACCCCGAGGGAGAGGGTGAGGAACTGGCGGCGGTTCGGGCCGCAGGCGTTGCCGCCGCAGCACTGGTCGTACGACTGGTCTGCCATGGGTGCTCCTGACGGTCAGGCCGGTGCGGCCGGGAGACGGTGCACAGGGCGGGGGTACGACGGCGCGAACGCGTCCGCCGGGCCGGGCCGGGCGGCGGCGCCGGCCGCGACGTCGGCGCCGTAGGCGGCGGCCCGTACCAGTGACTCGAGGTCCTCGGGTGGACAGGTGGCGCGGACGTTGAGCAGCACGGTGGCGTGGGCCACCGGCGGCCCGTCGGGCCCGGTGGGCTCGTGCCGCGGCGGATCACCGGCGGCCACGACGCTCATGCGGATCAGCCCGGCGGGGGACCGGACGGCGGCCTTGGCGTGACCGATGACGTCTCCCCGCCGGGCGCAGGCGGCGGAGAGCGATTCGAGGGCGACGTGCGCCCAGCGTCGCGCGGAGAACCCGCCGTCGGCCGAGACCTGCCAGACCTGGTTGAGCCAGCTCAGCCGCGCCTCCGCCGCGGCGTACCGGTCGTAGTCGACGTCCAGGTCCACGTCGCGGCCGCGCGGTGGCCCGCCGGTCCACCGCGCGACGAGCTCGTCGAGGTGCTCGCCGCGGCTCGCGCTGTAGCCGAGGACGTCCGCGCCGGGGTGGCCGCGCCGGAGCCGGTCGAGGAACACGCCGAACGCGGCGCCGGGCAGGGTGTCGGACTTGTTGACCGCGATGAGATCCGCCTCGGCGAGCTGACGGTCGAAGAGGTAGCCGAGGTCGCCGTCGAGCACGCCGACCCGCGCCGGATCGACGACCGTGGTGAGGGGAGCCAGCGTGAGGCGGTCGCCGTAGCGGGCCCGCAGGGGGCGGATGACCGTCGCCTGCAGGTCCGTGCAGCTGCCGACGGCCTCGGCCAGGATGGTGTCCGCACGTCCGGTGTCGAGCAGGTCCGTCACCAGGCCGGCGAGATCCTCGAAGCGGCAGCAGAAGCAGCCGTCGGTCACCTCGCCGACATCGGGCACCGCGTCCCGGGCCAGCTGGGTGTCGACCAGGTCGCTGCCCTGGTCGTTGGTGATGACCGCGACCCGGCCGCCGCGTGCGGTGAGCAGCCGTCCGGCGGCCAGCATGGTGGTGGTCTTGCCCGCGCCGAGGAATCCGGTGAGGACGACGAGTCGGGGCACGGCTGCCCCCTCCCAGCGCGCCGCACGAGCGCGGTGCGCTCTCGTGAACGAGAAATCGTTTGCTCAGTTCTGTTCGTGGACCATAGGAGTGGCGGGTGGGGCTGTCAACGCCGAAGTGCCGCCGACCTCGTGGTGAACATTCAAGGATTGACCGTCGTGCCACGGCTGCCTAACCTGATCGCAACTGCAGCGAGAAATCGATTCCTTGTCGCCGTACCTCACGATCCGCCCCACCCACCGATGTGGAAAGGCGATTCATGACACCCACCACCCGTGTACGACGTACCTTGCCCCGGCGGCTGCTCGGTGCCGCCGCCGCGGCGACGCTCATCGCCGGCTCGGCCGTCGTCGGTCTCACCGCACCGGCCTCGGCCTCCACCGGATCGACCACCAACGGCCCCGTCGGCTGGGACGTCTACCGCCGACTGGACCGGCTCCCGGAACTCACCGACGGATCCCGGGCCTACCAGTTCTCCAGCTTCGACCGCAGCGGCGGCAACGACGACGGCTTCTCCGGCCGCTACTCGTGCCTGCGCACCAGCGCCGAGGGCTGCGTCATCGCCGAGGCGACCGGCGCCGGCGAGATCGACTCCATCTGGTTCACCCGCGACGAGGGCAACGTCTCCGCCACGGGCACCATCAAGGTCGTCCTCGACGGGAAGACCGTGCTCGACGCCAAGCTCCAGGACGTCGTGGACGGCAGGCTCGGTGCTCCCTTCGTCTACCCGGTGGTCGCCAACGCGGCGCAGAGCTCCGGGGGCGTCTACATCAAGGCGCCCATGACGTACCGCAGCTCGATGCGCGTCACCACCGAGAAGAACCCGATCTTCTACCACGTCACCTACCGCAAGTTCACCACTCCGGACGGCGTCTCCACGTTCGACCCCACCGACCGGGCCGAGGACGTCATCGCGCAGCTCAAGGCCGCCGGCACACGCGACCCCAAGCCCGCCCAGCCGGGCGCCGCGACGGCCACGCGCACCTTCGCCGTCCCCGCGGGCGGCCGGACGACCCTCGCCAGTGGCGTGGGCCCCGGCACGATGACCGCGCTCCAGTTCAAGATCCCGCAGCTCGTCGGCGCGCCCGAACCGATCGCCGACGACGGCCGCGCCTTCGGCGCCGGTGGCGGCAGCGAGTTCAGCGTCGCCGTCGACCCGGCCAACACCGGCGTGCGGCTCACCCGCCGGCTCGACCCGCACATCGGGCACCAGCGGGCGCGGATCCTGGTCGACGGCGCACCGGTCGCCGAGTGGCCGGCCAACGACCCGGTGCCGTTCGGCACCTGGCTCGACCAGACCGTCGAGCTGCCGGCGAGCGCCACCTCCGGCAAGACGAAGCTGACCATCCGCAACGAGTTCGTCTCATCCGACCTCGACGTCAACGAGTTCACGTACTGGGTCGACAGCCTCGTCTCCGGCACGGCGAAGCGCACCGACACGGTCGACCTCGGCCCGGCGCACACCGACGCCGAGGCAGCGCACGGCTACCGGATCACCGCGCAGACCTGGCAGGGCAGCAACACCCTCTCCTACCCGGCCGACGACGAGCGCAAGGCGGCCGTCGCCGCGTCCGACGCGGTGCTGCGTGGCACCCGGCTGCGCATCTCGTTCGACGGGAGGACCACGGTGGACGCCCCGCTCGGCGAGTTCTTCGGCACCGGCCTGGGGCTGCACTCCGTCCGGTCCCTGATGTTCGGCGTCGACCCGGCGACCGCGACGCTGTCGGCCTGGTGGCCGATGCCCTACCGGTCGCGCTGGTCGATCGAGCTGCGCAACGGGTCCGACGTGGCGATCAAGCCCTCGGTGGCCACGGTGACCACGGCGGGGTCCGCCCGCTGGGCGGCGGCCCTGCGGCCGACCGGCGACAACGGCTACTTCCGGGCGACCGCGACCAGCGCCGACACCACGCCGGGAGCGGACCACCTCTTCCTCGATGTCGCGGGACGGGGGAAGTTCGTGGGCGTCACGCACACCATGGAGGGGCACATTCCCGCCGGCAACCAGCGCAACTACCTGGAGGGTGACGAGCGCGTCTACGTGGACGGTGCGCAGAGCCCGAGCATCCACGGCACCGGCACCGAGGACTTCTACGAGAGCGGCTGGTACTTCAACCACGGCACGTTCTCCGCGCCGATGAACGGCAACCCGGCCCACGAGGTCGCCGACTACGGCTGCCAGTACGACTGCACCGGGGCGTACCGGCTCACGCTCGCGGAGTCGGTGGCGTTCTCGACCGGACTGCGGTTCGGCATCGAGCACGGTCCGGGCGACCAGGACCCGGCCCGGTACGGCTCCACCGCGTACTGGTACGGCCAGGACACCCTCGGGCAGCGCTGGACGGACACCGTCGACGTGGGCGACACCGCCAGCGAGGCGGCCCACCAGTACGCCTCCGGCGGTGACCGGACCGAGCTCACGGCGACCTTCGAGGGCGACGACGGCGCACCCCGGCCGGTGACCGACGACGCCCGCGCCTCCAACGACCCGATCCGGTTCCGGGTGGCCCTCGACGAGGACAACGCGGGCGCGGTCCTGCGCCGGGTCGGCGACCAGTCGGCCGCGTACCAGTCGGTGGCCGTCCAGGTCGACGGGCGCGACGCCGGCACCTGGTCGCAGCCGCTGGCCAACACGTCGCACCGGTGGCTGGAGGACGAGTACCGCCTCCCGGCCGCGCTCACCCGGGACCGGGACGCGGTGACCGTCACCCTGACGCCGACCGCCGGCGCTCCGGCCTGGTCCGCGGCCCGGTACGCGGTGCTCAGCCTGGTCACCCCGTTCACCGACGACACGCCGCCGGGCGCCGTCAGCGGGCTCACCGCCACCAGCGGCACGACCAACGCCGTGACCCTGACCTGGCAGCCGGCCCGGGACGACGTCTACGCCCCCGGCTACGAGGTGTTCGCCTCCCGCCAGGCGGACTTCACGCCGGGGCCGGGCAACCGGGTCGGCACCACGACCCGCCCGAGCTTCGAGCACACGGGTCTGGGGCTGCGCGAGACCTGGTACTACCGGGTGCGCGCGGTGGACGCGGCCGGCAACGCGGGGCCGTACTCGCCGACCGCCTCGGCCAGCACCGGCGACACACTGCGGATCGAGGGCGAATCGCTCCTGCCCGCGGTCAGCGCCGACGCTCCGGCCGACCCGCAGGGCGACTGCTGCGGCATCCACTGGTCGCAGAGCGCGCAGCTGTGGTTCCACGCCAACGGGCCGAACCAGAGCGTCACCGTCAACTTCACCGTGCCCACCACCGGGACCTACGACCTGCGCCTCGTGCAGACGCTGGCCCGGGACTACGGCACCAACACGGTGGCGATCGACGGTGCCCGGATCGGGCCGGCCTTCGACGCGTACCACTCGCCGGAGGTGGTCGTGAGCGACCCGCTCGACTACGGCCGGCGAGAGCTGACGGCGGGCCGGCACACGCTCACCCTCACCGTGACCGGCAAGGCCGCCGCGTCGGTCGGCTACCTGGCCGGGCTCGACTACGTCGAGGCGCGGCTCGTCTCGTGACCGATCGGAGCCGCCGGGTCCTCGCCGGGCCCGGCGGCTCCGGCCCGACCCACAGCAGACCCGCAGACGACTGACGAGGTGCCGCATGACAGAACGCCCGCTGGTCCGGATGACCGGCATCGGCAAGCGGTTCGGCGGTGCGCACGCCTGCCGCGACATCGACCTCACCGTCCGGGCGGGGGAGGTGCACGCGCTGCTCGGCGAGAACGGGGCCGGCAAGTCGACCCTGATCAACATCCTCTCCGGCGTGATCACCGAGTACGACGGCGCCATCGAGCTCGACGGACGCCCGGTGAGCTTCGCCGGCCCGTCCGACGCCCAACGCGCCGGCATCGCCACGATCCACCAGGAGCTGGACCTGGTGGCGGGCCTCTCCATCGCGGAGAACATGTTCCTCGGGCGCGAGCCCCGCACCCGGTTGGGCACCGTCGACATCCGGCGGATGCGCCGGCAGGCCACGGACCACCTGCGTGCGCTCGGCGCCGACCTCGATCCGCGGCGGCTCGTCGGGTCGTTGCGCGTCGGCGAGCAGCAACTGGTCGAGATCGGCCGGGCGCTGTCGCTGGACGCCCGGGTGCTGATCATGGATGAGCCGACCGCCGCGCTGGCGGACGCCGAGGTCGAACGCCTCTTCGCGACCATCGCGGAGCTGCGCCGGGCCGGCGTCGGCATCGTCTACATCTCGCACCGGATGGCGGAGATCGAGGTCGTCGCGGACCGGGTCACCGTGCTGCGCAACGGCAGCGTCGCGGGCAGCGTCGACCCGAAGACGGCCTCCCGCGACGACATCATCCAGCTGATGGTCGGCCGGTCGGTCGACGCGCTCTTCGGAGAGGGGCGCAACGAGCCCGGGGACGTGCTGCTCGACGTCCACGGACTCGCCGTGACGCCACGCCGGCCGACACCCGGGCGGACCGAGCCGGCCGGTGTCGACCTCTCGGTGCGAGCCGGCGAGATCGTCGGCCTCGCCGGGCTGATGGGCGCGGGCCGCACCGAACTGCTCGAAACCCTCTTCGGTGCCGGGGGCTCCGGCCGCCGCGCCGGCCAGGTGACGGTCGACGGCCGCCCGTACCGCCCGCACGGCCCACGGTCCGCCCTCGCGCGGGGGGTGGCGTTCGTCCCCGAGGACCGGCGTGGCGCCGGACTGATGCTCGAACACTCGGTGAGCGACAACGTCGTGCTCTCCGCGCTGTCGACACTGACGACGCTCGGCCTCGTACGCCGGCAGGCGGTGAGGCGGACGGTGGCCGGGCAGCTCAGCGCCCTGGCGGTGAAGGCCGCCTCCCCAGCGGTCGCCACCGCCACGCTCTCCGGCGGCAACCAGCAGAAGGTCGTGTTCGCCAAGCAACTGCTGACGCGACCGCGGCTGCTGCTGCTCGATGAGCCGACCAGAGGCGTCGACATCGGGGCCAAGGCCGAGATCTACCGGCTGCTGCACCAACTCGCCGACGCCGGTATGGCGATCCTGCTCGCCTCGTCCGAACTACCGGAGCTGCTCAGCCTCTGTGACCGGGTGGTCGTCCTGCACCGCGGTCGCACCGTGGCCGCGCTGCCCCGCGCGTCCGCCACCCAACAAGCGATCCTCGCCGCGGCCAACGGGGACGACGCCAAGGAGGCCCGATGAACTCGCCCAACCCCACCGCCGTCGCCGAAGCGCCACCCGAGACACCGCCCCGCCGCCGGCCGATCAGCCTGCCGCGGGACCGGCACGCGATCGTCGACAGCTTCTTCCGGTTCCAGAGCCTGTTCGGCCTGGTCGCCGTCTTCGTCATCGCCATCGCCGTGTCGCCCGTCCGCAACGGCGAGAGCGTCTTCCTCAGTTCCGGGAACCTGGCCAACATCGTCCGGGCGGTCTCGGAGATCGGCATCATCGCGGTCGGGATGACGTTCGTGATCCTGATCGGCGGAATCGACCTCTCCGTCGGGGCGGTGCTCGGGCTCGCCGCGGTCGGGTCGGCCACCCTCATGGTCGACAGCGGCATGGGCATCCTGCCGACGGTCGTGATCGTGCTGTTGATCGGCACCGCGTTCGGCGCCACCCAGGGCGCGATCGTCGCCCGGCTCGGCATCCAGTCGTTCATCGTCACCCTCGCCGGCCTGCAGGCGGCCCGGGGCATCGCCCGGATGTGGTCCGGCGGGCTGGGCATCCCCATCGCCTACGGTGACGGGCCGCAGGAGGCGCCGCAGGCGTTCTCGATGCTGAGCGGGTCGATCAACGGGATCCTCCCGGTGCCGGCGCTGCTGTTCCTCGCCATCGGCGTCGGCGCGCTGCTGCTGCTGCGCAGCACGGCCTTCGCCCGGCACGTGTACGCCATCGGCGGCAACGAGAAGGCCGCCCGGCTGTCCGGGGTGCCGGTACGCCGCGTCCGCGTCACCGTGTTCGCGATCTCCGGCCTGCTCGCCGCGTTGGCCGGGATCATCCACGCCGGGCAGCTCAACCAGGGCAGCCCGAACGACGGCGCCGGCTACGAGCTGGACGCGATCGCGGCGGTGGTCATCGGCGGGACGAGCCTCGCCGGTGGCAGTGGATCCATGGGCGGCACCATCGCCGGTGCCCTGCTGCTCGGGATCCTCAACAACATCCTCGCTCTCAACAACATCGACGCGAACGTGCAGCTGGTCGTCAAGGGCCTGGTCATCGTGGCTGCCGCCGCCTTGCAGAAGCTACGTCCCCGCATCGCCTGACCCACCACCACAATGGAGGAAACCATGCGTTATGCCCGAAGAGCCGCCACGATCCTGGCGCTGGCCGCGCTCGTCGCCACCTCGGCGTGCAGTGTCGAGGACGATCCCGGCAGCAGCTCCGACGCCTCGGCGAAGTGCGGCAGCGGCAAGGATTTCCTGATCGGCATGTCCCAGGCCAACAACGCCGAGCCGTACCGGCAGGTCATGAACGACGACGT
The DNA here is from genome assembly GCF_040609975.1 of Micromonospora sp. NPDC004551. Lineage (NCBI taxonomy): Bacteria > Bacillati > Actinomycetota > Actinomycetes > Micromonosporales > Micromonosporaceae > Micromonospora > Micromonospora sp. NPDC004551. The sequence continues at coordinate 101,344 of NZ_JBEXLM010000010.1, forward strand.
GACCAACGCCGCGAAGTCCGTGCCCGGCTTCAAGGTGGTCGTCTCGGACGCGGCTCAGGACAACAGCAAGCAGGTGGCCGACGTGGAGAACTTCCTCTCCCAGGGCATCAACCTGCTGATCATCTCGCCGAACGAGGCCAAGCCGCTGACCGCGGTGGTCAAGAAGGCGTACGACCAGGGGATCCCGGTCATCGTGCTGGACCGCAAGGTCGAGGGCGACGCTTACACGGCCTTCATCGGTGGCGACAACGTCGCGATCGGAAAGGCGGCGGGCGAGTACTACGCGAAGACGCTGCTGCCGCAGGGTGGCAAGGTCGTGGAGATCTCCGGCCTGCCCGGCTCCACCCCGGCCGCCGAGCGCGCCCAGGGTTTCCGCGAGGGCATCGCGAGCAACCCGAAGATCGAGATCGTGGCGAGCCAGACCGCCGAGTGGCTGCGGGAGAAGGGGCAGAGCGTCATGGACGCGATGCTCAAGGCCAACCCGGACATCGACGCGGTGTACGCGCACAACGACCCGATGGCGGAGGGCGCCTACCTGGCGGCGAAGGCGGCCGGCAAGGAGACCGCGATCAAGTTCACCGGGATCGACGCGCTGCCCGTCCCCTCGGGCGGCATCAAGGCCGTCGAGCAGGGTCGCCTCCAGGCGACGTTCCAGTACCCGACCGGCGGGCGTGAGGCCATCGACCTGGCCAAGAAGCTCCTCGTCGACTGCGCCAAGGACGTTCCGAAGACGACCACCCTCGGCACCCAGCAGATCACCAAGGAGAACGCCGCGGAGGTCTACACCACGCTCGGCGGCAAGCAGTAGGGCCCCAGCGCTGGTCCGCCGCCGGAGGCAGGCGGCGGACCAGCACCGGTCGCACCCCGCCACCCGTAGAGCTCTGGAGGTACGCATGCCCCGCCCACCGTCCCGCGTCGGTCGGCTGTCCGCGCTGCTCGCCCTCGCCCTGGGGCTGATCGTGGCCCCGGCGCCGGCCCGGGCCGCCGACACCGCCGAGGTGAGCAACCAGCCGTACGAGAACCGGTCCGTCCAGGTCACCGCCGGCGAGTTCGTGAACGTGTACGACCCCAGCGTCGGCGAGAACGAGCGCTGGTACTACAACGACCACACCATGGTGCGCGACCGTGCGACGGGCCTGTGGCACGTCTTCGCGATCACCCACGCCGAGCCCGCCAACCCGTTGGACGAGAAGTTCTTCGGCCATGCCACGGCGCCCTCACCTCGTGGCCCCTGGACGAAGCAGCCGTTCGCCCTGCAGGCCGACCCGACCGCGGGGGAGACGCACATCTGGGCGCCGTACGTGCTGTTCCACGGCGGCACCTACTACCTGTTCTACGCGGGCGGCACCGCCGACCACGAGGCGTACCGGATGCACCTCGCCACGTCGAAGGACCTGACGACCTGGACTCGGCATCCGGGCAACCCGCTCTTCACCGACGGCTTCGACGGTCGGGACCCGATGGTGACCCGGGTCGGCGACCAGTGGGTCATGTACTACACCGCCAACAGCACCCCGGCCGGTGGCCACCACATCGTCGCCTACCGCACGAGCCCTGACCTCGTGCACTGGAGCGACCGGCGGACGGCCTTCGAACACCCGGCCATCGGCACCTTCGGCGGGCCGACCGAGTCGCCGTTCGTGGTGCAGCGCGGCAACTCCTGGTACCTCTTCGTCTGCTGTGAGAGCGGCTACCAGGACACCCGCGTGTACCGCAGCGAGGACCCGTTCCACTTCACCGTCGACCAGCTCGCCGGCCGGATCGAGGCGCACGCCGCCGAGGTGGTCAAGGACGACTCCGGTACCGGCCAGTGGTATGTCACGGGCGCCGGCTGGGGGCAGGGCGGGCTCTGGCTGGCGCCGCTGAACTGGCGTACGCCGGTGGTGACGAAGGGGCGGCTGGTCAGCACGCCCTACTACCGGGCCGTCGTGCAGACCGCGCCCGAGTCCCGGCTGGTCTCCTATGAGGCCGACCCGACCGGGCGCGGCGCGTACCGGCCCGTGACGGACTCGTCATTCCGCTCCACGGCGCCCTACCTCGCGGTCGGTACCTTCGGTCCCACCGACACGGCGGGCGCCGCCCGGAACGTGACGGTGTCGCCCGACGGCACGGACGTGCGTCTGGCCGGCATCCCGCTCGGCGACGAGCCGGTGACCGTCGACTGGCGCTTCCGGTTCGCACCCACCACGGTGGATGTCGACCTCACCTGGCACGTGACCGGCCCGACCAGCGCGCCGGTCTGGGAGGCCGCCTGGAACGTCGACTCGGCCCTGCCCCGGCTCGAGGACCCGGCCGGCGCCGACCGCGACGGGGACGCGGCGGGCTTCACCCGGTGGACGCTCGCCACGGACGAGACGACCACGCTGGCGGTCGCGTACCGGGACGGGTCGGCCTGGAGTGAGGACAACCGGTGGTTCAACCGGCCGAGCGGCTCGATCGCCTGGCAGCCCCTGTGGCAGCCGGGCGGGCGGTCACTGCCGGTGGGCGACCTCGCCGGAGGGACCTGGCGCATCGGCGTGAGCGGCGCGCCCGCCGACACCGGGTTCGCGGAGGCCTTGGCCGCCTCTCTCAACGGCACGGCGTAGCCTCCGACCCTGCGGCCGGCCACCGGAACGGGTGGCCGGCCGCGGGAGCCGGCGCTGTCCGGGTCGCGGTTCCCGATGTGCTGCCCGCGCGGCCCTATTGTGTGGCTCGCCGCTTCGCGGCGCGTTCGTGCAGGAGCCGCATCTCCTCGTCCAGCGGAGCGACCGGGCCGACGACCGTGACAGCCGGCGCGACGGCGGTGACGGGAAGCACGGCCACCGGACCGGCCGGCAGGCCCCACCCGGCTCGCCAGGTGGCGAGTTGGGAACTCGATGCGGCATATACGATGCGGCCGAGTCCCACCCACGCATGGGCGGCCGCGCACATGGGGCAGTGCTCGCCTGAGGTGTAGACGGTCGCGGTGGCGCGCACCGCCGGCGGCAGATTCCCGGCCGCCCATTGCGCCAGGGCGAGTTCGGGATGCGCCGTCGGGTCCGCCGAGGACGTCTCCCGGTTCCGGGCCTCCGCCAGCACGTCTCCGCCCGCGCCCACCAGGACGGAGCCGAACGGGTCGTCGCCTGCCGCCAGAGCCTCCGCGGCGAGCGCTACGCAACGCTGCAGATGAGTGATGTCCTGTGGGTCGGTGGTCATAACCGGGCTCTCCGTTCGACGGTGCGATCATCACCAGCTTCCCAGACTCGCGGGATCCTGAGTACGAGCCGGGGCTGGAGTCAGGTCACGGGCGGCGCCCAGGTGGGGCGTCTGATCAGGCAGAACGGGTGGCCGGCCGGATCGGCGTACACGTGCTCGCCGGGCAACGGCCGCGCGCCCAGCGCGAGCACCGCCTTTCCGGCCGTAGCCTGGTCGTCGACCATCACGTCGAGGTGCATCTGCTGCGGCACTGCCGGCTCCGGCCAGGTGGGCGGCCTCAGGTCGGCGGCGCGCTGAAACGCCAGCCCGGACGCCGACGTGCTGGCCGACACGACGACGAAGTCCTCGTCCGCGTAGGTGATCGGGTCGCCGAGGACCGCGCTCCAGAAACGCGCCTCGGCCATCGGATCCGGGCAGTCGACGATCAGATGGTGGAGCCGACCGATCGGCACGCGGGCACCTCCTCCGTGGTCGGGCCTCTGGGGCGCAGCACGGTCAGTATGGCCGCTTCCGGCGCACGGGAGACGTCATGTCGCGCCAGGGAGGACGTGCTCAGCGGGCGGGCGCCGGCTCGGACGATGGCCGCCACTCCCGCCTGAGCAGCCCGTAGACCCACGAGTCGGAGACCTCGCCGTTCACGACGCAGTCCTCCCGCAACGTCCCTTCACGCACGAACCCGAGCTTCTCCAGCACGCGGGCAGACGCCACGTTGCGGGTGTCCGCCTCAGCCTGGACGCGATTCAGGTCCAGCGTGTCGAACGCCCAGCGCAGCAGGGCGTGCGCGGCCTCCGTCGCGTAGCCGTGGCCCCACGCGGCAGCGTCGAAGCAGTAGCCCAGCGATGCGCTGCGAAAGTCCGGATTCCACCGGTTCAGGCTGCACCAGCCGATGAACGCCCCGTCGGAGACACGATCCACGGCCAGCCGCGCCCCGGTGCCCTCCTCGGCCATCTGCCGGCAGGCCGTGATGAACCGCTCGGCGCGCTCGCGGTCGCTCCACGGCGGCGAGTCCCAGTAGCGCAGCACGTGGGCGTTGCTGTGCAGCGCGAAGAGGTCGTTCGCGTCCGCCGCGTCGAAGGGACGCAGCCTGAGGCGGGTGGTGTGCAGCGTGGGAGCGGGCAGTAGTGACACGAGGTCATCTTCCCTCCTCCCTCCGAGGTCTAGCGATTCGACCTCGACAAGCTCTCGTCACTGGTGGCGGCCCAGGAGGCGAGCAGCGTGAGCGCATGCGCGGTCGGCGAATCGGGTTCCGCGGCGTAGATGGTCATGGTGAGGTCCGGCTCGGCGCGCAGTTCCATGCTCTCGTAGGCGAGGGCGAGGTCGCCCACGACGTGGTGGTGAAAGTGTTTGACGCCGGTGCCGTGGATGCGGACGTTGTGCGCGCTCCAGCGGCGGCGGAACTCGTCGCTGCGGGTGGACAGCTCGCCGACGAGGTCGTGCAGTCCCTTGTCGTGCGGGTCCACGCCTGCCGCGGTCCGCAGGTTGGCCACGGTCATGTCGGCGAACAGCTTCCAGTCCGGGTAGAAGCGGCGGGCCGCGCTGTCGAGGAACGTGAACCGGGCGAAGTTCGGCACGCCGGTGGGGTCGGTGAAGACGTCGGCGTGCATGGCCCGGCCCAGCAGGTTCGCGGCGAGCAGGTCCTGCCTGTTGTTGACCACGATCGCCGGACTGGTGATGGCGTCCAGGGTCCATTGCAGGCTCGGCCGCAGGGTCCGCTGCTTGGCCCGCCGGCTCGGCCGCAGTAGCGCGCTGCTGCCGTTGGCCTCCTGCGCGAGGCGCATCAGGTGGGCGCGTTCGGCGTCGTCGAGCTGCAGGGCCCGGGCGATCGCGTCGAGCACGCCGGCGGAGACGCCGGCCAGCGAGCCGCGCTCGAGCTTGGAGTAGTACTCGACGCTCATCCGGGCCAGCGCGGCGACCTCGCTGCGGCGCAGCCCGGGAACGCGTCGCTGCCCGGCGACGGGGAGCCCGGCCTGCTCCGGTGTGATCTTGGCGCGCCGTGACGTGAGGAAATCGCGCACTTCGGCTCGGTTGTTCACGCCCTCGACGGTACGACGCGCCGCGCTGAACTGGGATGTACTGCTGGTACACCCATCACGGGTGGGCGGTCGGCTCCGCCCGGCCGCGGGGGACGGCCGGGCGGAGCCGGTCAGGAGACCTCGGGTCAGCCGAGGGTGGCGGTGTCGATCACGAACCGGTAGCGGACGTCGGAGGCGAGGACGCGTTCGTACGCGTCATTGATCTTGTCGGCGGAGATGAGTTCGATGTCGGCGCCGATCTGGTGTTCGGCGCAGAAGTCGAGCATCTCCTGGGTCTCGCGGATCCCTCCGATCATCGAGCCGGCGTAGGAGCGCCGAGCGCCGATGAGGGAGAACACGTTGAGGGACAGCGGTTCGCCGGGGGCGCCGACGTTGACCAGCGTGCCGTCGACGGCGAGCAGCCCGAGGTAGGCGTCGACGTCGATCTGCGCGCTGACCGTGTTGATGATCAGGTCGAACCGGCCGGCGAGCTGCGTGAAGGTGTCCGGGTCGCCGGTGGCGTGGTAGTGATCGGCCCCCAGGCGCAGCCCGTCCTCCTGCTTCTTCAGCGACTGGGACAGCACGGTCACCTCGGCGCCCAGGGCGTGCGCGATCTTGACCGCCAGGTGCCCCAGCCCGCCGAGGCCCACGATGGCGACCTTCCTGCCCGGACCCGCGCCCCAGCGGCGCAGCGGCGAGTAGGTGGTGATGCCCGCGCACAGCAGCGGCGCGGCGGCCGCGAAGTCGATTCCCGCCGGCACCGACAGGACGAAGTCGGCATCGACCACGACGTGGGTGGCGTAGCCGCCCTGGGTGATGGTGCCGTCCCGGTCGGTTCCGCCGTAGGTGGCCACCATGCCCGCCAGGCAGTACTGCTCGTCGCCGTTGCGGCAGTTGGTGCACTCCCGGCACGAGTTGACCATGCAGCCGACCCCGACCCGGTCCCCGACCTGGTGCCGGGTGACCTCGGAACCCACCTCGGTGACGATGCCGACGATCTCGTGGCCCGGCACCAGCGGGTAGGGCTGCGGTCCCCAGTCACCGCGGACGGTGTGGATGTCCGAGTGGCAGATGCCCGCATACGTGATCTCGATGAGCACGTCGTTGGGGCCGACGGCCCGCCGCTCGATGATCACGGGGGCCAGCGGCTCGGACGGGCTGGGCGCTGCGTAGGCGTTGACACGCACGATGCTTGCTCCTGTTTCTTCGTGACGAGTTTCTTCGTGACGAGGTACGGCCGCGGCGCGGCCGGTGGTGACTGCGATACCCACCCCGAGCAGAACGTAGGGTGCCGGGCCGCGTGGGTGGCGCGACGCCGCCCGACGAACGGGTTCGGGCGACCGGCTCGTTGGGCGAGGTCGCCGATGGTCGGCAGGGAACGGGTCGCGGTCGTCGGCACACATGGCGGGGACGACGGCTTGCGTCCCGCCGCGGGCTCAGTGGTCGGCCGTCGCGTTCATCGTCATCCAGGAAACCTCGCCCGCGCCCCGGCAGGGAGTCACTGATGAGAGGTGTACCCACAGGGCACCCCTCGGTGCGCCGTGCTACCTCCTCGGCCCCCGCACCTGAGCCGTCACCGCGCCGGCTGCGTCCCGCCGCGTGTCAGCGGCGGTGTCAGGGCGGGGTCAGGCCCGTGTCAGCGCCGTTGGCGATGGTGGCTGTCATGAACGGCGGGACGGATCCCGGACGTTCGAACACCGTAGGTAAGGAGATTCATGATGGGAACCGGCAACGGCGGCTTCTCCGCGACCGGGCTGCGCAGACTGCGTGAGGTGCTGGCAGGGCATGTCGAGTCCGGACGGATTCCCGGGCTCGTCGCCCTGATCAGCCGGGGCGGTGAGACGCACGTCGAAGCGATCGGCACGATGCGCCACGAGGGTGGCCCACCCATGCGCCGCGACACGATCTTCCGGATGGCGTCGACGTCCAAGCCGGTCTCGATCGCGGCGGCGATGGTCCTGCTCGACGAGTGCCGGCTGCGGCTGGATGACCCGGTGGAGCCGTGGCTGCCGGAGCTCGCCGACCGGCGGGTGCTGAAGCGGATCGACGGCCCGCTGGACGACACCGTGCCGGCGCGGCGGCCGATCACCGTGCGGGACGTGCTGACCTCCACGTTCGGGCTCGGCATGGACATGACCGTGCTCGGCACTCCGATCATGGGCGCGATCTTCGAGCAGGGGCTGACCCCCAATCTGCCGGAGCCGATGCCCGAGCCGGACGAGTGGATGCGCCGCCTCGGAACGCTTCCGTTGATGCACCAGCCCGGGGAGCGCTGGCAGTACCAGATCAGCAGCGATCTGGTCGGCGTGCTGGTCGCCCGGGTCACGGGCCAGTCGTTCGAGACGTTCCTGCGGGAACGCATCTTCGATCCGCTGGGAATGAAGGACACCGGCTTCCACGTGCCCGCCGACAAGGTCGACCGGCTGCCGACCCTCTACGCCCCCGACCCGCAGACCGGCGAGTTCCACGTGTGGGACGAGGCCGAGGGTGGCCGGTGGAGCCAGCCCCCGGCGTTCCAGGGCGGTGGCGGTGGGCTGGTCTCCACTGCCGACGACTACCACGCCTACTTCCGGATGCTGCTGAACGGGGGGATGCACGGCAGCGAGCGGATCCTGTCCCGGCCCGCCGTCGAGCTGATGACCACCAACCGCCTCACGCCCGAGCAGCAGGTCGCCCGGACCGCCATGGCCCGCGACAACGTGCACATCTCGTTCGGCCAGGGGCAGCACGGCGGCTGGGGCTTCGGGATGGCGGTGCGCACCTACCGCGGCGACTACGCCTACGAAGGCCAGTTCGGCTGGGACGGCGGCAGCGGCACCTCGACCTACGCCGACCCGGACAAGCAGCTCACCGGAATCCTGCTCACCCAGGTCGGTGCGTCCGTCCCGAGTTCGACCTGGGCCTTCCACGACTTCTGGACCACCGTCTACCAGGCCATCGACGACTGACACCGAGCCGCCGACCCTCGACGCACCATCCGTCCGTTCAATCGAAGGAGCACACCATCATGTCCGTCACCCTCACCGACCAGGACAAGCAGACCCTGCGGACCGCCGCGTACGGCGCCGTCTCGTTGTTGTCCGCCGCGGATGCCGCCGGCTCGCCTCACAAGGTCGCCACCGACGGCTCCATCGCCCTGTCCTCCGCGACCGGCCTGGTCGGGCACGTGCTAGCCGAGAAGTCGAAGCTGAAGCACCTGAACGGCAGGTCCGTGGCCGAGATCGCCGACCACGTGCTGCCGGCCCTGACGGCGGCCACGAGCCTGCTCAGAGAGCAGGACCCGGCAGAGGCCGACAACTTCCGCCGCACCGTCATCGTGGCCGTCGAAGCGGCCACCCGGGCCCACAAGGGCGAGCCCAGCCCCACCATGGCGGAGATGACCCGCAAGATCACCGAAGCCCTCGACGCCGCCTGACGGGACGGAGGGCCGGCACCACCCGGCCGGCCCTCCACCGGCGGAAGCAGCGGATGAAGGGGATAAATGGCTTGCGCAGGCGCCGGGCTGGGAGTTGGACTGCTAGCCATGTCTTCCCCTTCACCGATCTTCGTCGCGGGTACGGGTCGTTCGGGAACGTCACGGATCGCCGACATCATCGGCGAACATCCGCTGATCCACCGGATTCCCATGGAGACCAGGTTTCTCGTCGACCCGGGTGGCCTGCGGGACCTGGCCGACGCGCTCACCGATCGGTACGACCCCACCGTCGGTGAGGACGCCCTGCACCGGCTCAGCGACTTCCTCACCGTACGGGTGCCCGGGCGGCGCGACGATCGCGGGAAGACCGTTCCCGAGCTGGTCGGCGAGCGGCGTTACCGGGACGCGGTGCACCAGCTCTGGCCGCAGTTGATCGCGTACACGTTCGACGAACCCGCGCCAGCGGAAGGCTTCGGGAACGCCGACCGGCCCGCCGGGCCGTTCGCGCCGGCCAGTCGCCGGCGGGTGGTCCCCAGGTATTTCAGCGACCGGGCCGAACTGCTCGGAATTTTGCGGGGCCTGGTCGAGACCCTGTTCGGCGGAGCGGCCGCCGACGCGGGCAAGCCGACCTGGTGCGAGAAGACACCGTTCAACCTGCTGTGCATGGATTTCCTCTGGGAACTGGTCCCCGACGCGACCATCGTGCACATCAAGCGGCACCCGGTATCGGTGCTCGCGTCCCACCTGGCCCAACCGTGGGCACCGCCCACCGTCGACGGCGCGCTCGCCTACCTCACCCCGATCTACGACCGTTGGCTCAGCTGGAAGAACACGGCCGACCTGACGGGCCGGCGATACATCGAGGTGAAAGCGGAGGACCTCGCGGCCGACTGGCCCGGGCAGCGCCGCGCCTTGTTCGAAGGGCTGGGCATCGACGACGTCGCCACGTCCTCGATGTTTCAGTCGCACAGGTTGACGAACCGCAACAACCAGTTCGACCACGAAACCCGCGAGTTCATCGAAGAAGCACTCGGCAAGGTCATCCCGGCCATGGGCTACGAGTGACGGCTCTGGCTCTCCACCTTGACCACGCCGTGTCGCGCCCCTCGACGTCCGTTGAACGCTGCTCCAGCCGAACCGCATCGCGCGGGCGAGCGCTGGCGGTAGTGGGTCGTGGCGGTCCCTGCCGATCAGCCGGCCAGCTTCTCAAAGAGTTCGTTCGGCGCGTCGTAGTACCTCGTCGTCCGGCCGACGTGCGTCATGCCGAGCCGCCGGCAGACGGCCTGGGAGGCACGGTTGTCCGGATCCGTGACCGCGACGACCCTCGTCAGACCCCGGCGGAACGCGTCGTCCAGGACCGCCGCCGAGGCGAGGGCATCCTCGCGATTGTTCATGATCGTGGGCTGCGTGCCCAGGAATCGCACGACCTCCCAGCGTGACTCGAGATCCAGGAGGAAGTCGGCGTCCTCGTCGCGCCAGGGGCGCAGCAGGAGGCGGTCGCTGGCGATGGTGCGCATGCGACCCGACCCTAGCCCGCCGGCACCGACCGGCGCGTCTCGTGGACCAGCCACCGGTCGTGCCGGGTCGGGCGCCTATCGTTCTGGGGTGCACATCCGTTTTGACGTCCCGGCCGATCCCGCCTACCCAGGGCAGGTGGCCGCGGTGCTCAGCAGTGTCCGGTTGCGCAGGTACGGTCAGATCGGCGCGGTGCTGACGGCGGTCGGGGCGATCGGTTACGTCGTCTCGCGGGGGTTCGCGTGGGGCGATCGGGTCGCGCCGCTGTGCCTGGCGATGGTCGTGGCCGGCCTGCTGTCGATGCTGTACGCGCCGTGGGTGCGGTGGCGCGCCCGGCGCCGCTCCGGTCGCTACGCGGTCGAGGGCGCCTACGACATCACCGACGACAACATCATGATGCGCAGCGGCTCGGAGTCCGGCGGCATCGCCTGGGACGGGGTCACCCAGGTGAGGGACACCCCCGAGTTCTGGATCGTGTACGTCGGCCGGATGCCGGCGACCGTGATCCCACGCCGCCTGATGTCCGCCGAGGACGCCGAGACGTTGCGGGCCTTCATGGCCGGACGCGGGCTGCTGCCGCCTCGGTGAACCCGTTCCGCCCGGCACACCCGGTGAGTCCGCCCGCGTGCGAGGGCCGGCCGCTGCCGGTCACCAGGTGGCGACGACCTGACATGTCTGGTGTCCGCCAAGCGCAGCCGTAGCGCCTCGACCTCGTGCCCCACGAAGCTGTGCCCACCGGTGCGAACCCTGGTACCGGCAGAAGGAGGGCCAGCTCAATGCAATCCAAGAGATCGATGGTCGCGGGCGCCGCGCTTGCCGCCACGCTCGTCGCGACCGGCGGTACAAGCGCGTACGGCACACCACCGGCGCCCGTGGCCGGGGTCACCGCGATACCGGCGTCGTCCGCGACCGTCACGCGGGTCACCCTCGTCACCGGCGACGTGGTCACGCTGACCAACCTGAGCGGGAAGCCGGCGGTCACGGTGAGCCCGCACAGCCCGGACAGCGTCTTCCGCACCTACTCGGTCGGCAACGACGTGTACGTCGTGCCCTTGGCGGTCGCACCGTTCATCGCGTCCGGCCAGGTGGACCAGCGGCTGTTCAACATCACCGGCCTGGTCGCACAGGGCTACGACGACGCGCACAGCGCCACGATCCCCCTGATCGTGCGCTACCCCAAGCAGGCGGCCGCCAGGGCCGCGGCGCCCACCACTCCGGCCGGCAGCCGCGTGACGCGGAACCTGAACAGTGTGCGGGGCGCCGCCGTCGCCGCCGACAAGAAGCAGGCCGCCACGTTCTGGGAGGCCGTCGACGACGACACGGCCAAGGGCCACGGCCCCCAGGCGAAGCTCTCGGGCGGCGTCGAGCACATCTGGCTGGACGGCAAGGTGCACGCCGCGCTCGACGCGAGCGTGCCGCAGATCGGCGCCCCGGACGCCTGGGCTGCCGGATACGACGGCACGGGCGTGAAGGTCGCCGTACTGGACACGGGAGTGGACCCGAAGCACCCGGACCTGGTCGGGCAGATCGCCGACGCGCAGAGCTTCATCGCGGGCCAGACCGTGCAGGACGGGCACGGGCACGGCACCCACGTCGCCGCCACGATCGCCGGCACGGGAGCGGGGTCCGGCGGCAAGTACCGGGGCGTCGCGCCCGGTGCCAAGCTCCTGGTGGGCAAGGTGCTGTCCAACGAGGGCAGCGGCGGTGAGTCGGAGATCATCGCCGGGATGGAGTGGGCGGCCCACTCGGGCGCGAAGGTCGTGTCGATGAGCCTCGGCGGCACGGCGCAGGGCGACACCGACCCGATGGCCGAGGCCGTGAACCGGCTGACGGCCGAGACCGGCGCCCTGTTCACCATCGCCGCCGGCAACTCCGGGCCGGGTGCGACGACGGTCGGCTCACCCGGCATCGCCGCGGCGGCCCTGACCGTCGGCGCGGTGGACGGCGCCGACGCGGTCACCTACTTCTCCAGCCGTGGCCCGTTGACGGACGGGCGCCTCAAGCCGGAGATCACCGCGCCGGGCTGGCAGATCGTCGCCGCCCGGGCCTCGGGCACCACCATGGGCACGCCGGTGGACGACTACTACACCTCCGCGAGCGGCACCTCCATGGCGACGCCGCACGTGGCCGGCGCCGCCGCGATCCTGGCCCAGGAGCACCCGGACTGGACCCCGCAGCGGCTGAAGAGCCAGCTCGTCAGCACGGCGAAGACCACGCCCGGTACGTCCGTGTACGACCAGGGCGCCGGCCGGACCGACGTGAGCCGCGCGGTGCGGCAGCCGGTGTCCGGGTCCGGCGTGGTCGACTTCGGCCAGCAGGAGTGGGACTCGACCGGTCCGGTGGTCAAGCCGATCACCTACGTCAACGACGGGGACCAGGCGGTCACCCTGGCGCTGACGGTGAAGGCCGCCGGCGGCGACCTGCCGGCCCGGACGCTGGCGCTGGGCGCCGACACGGTGACCGTGCCCGCCCATGGTTCCGCCGACGTGACCGTGACGCTCGACCCCGGCGCCGTGACCTCCGGCGCGTACGGCGCCCACGTCAGTGCCGCCTCCGCCGACGGCGGGACGGTCGTGAGCACGGCGGTCGCCTTCGTGAAGGACGTCGAGCGCTTCAATGCCAGCATCAAGCTGACGGACCTGGACGGCAAGGCGCCGGCCTCGACCTACAGCATCGTGTGGGTCTTCGACCTCAACACCGCCCGGCCGGCCGACATGCACTACATCCTCGGCGCCGAGGGCACCGTGGACCTGCGGCTGCCCCGCGGTGAGTACGCCTTCGCGACGGGGACGTACCGCTTCACCCCCGACTACACGCAGGTCCGGGACTACGTCTACGGCGCGGCGTCGGGCATCCACCTCGACGCCGACCAGACCCTCACCTTCGACGGACGCAAGGCCGGCCTGGTCACCGTCGGAACGCCCAAGCCGAATCAGACCAAGCGGGTGACCATGGGGCTGACGCTGCTGAAGGACGACCGGTCCCTTGCCTACGGGCTGCAGGACGGCCTGTTCGGCTACACGCGGATGCACGCCATCCCGTCCCAGGTCAAGAACGAGAACCTGGCGCACCGGCTGAACTGGTCCCTCGCCGCGCCGGAGCTGGCTGCGCAGATCGTCAGCGCCGGCGGCTTCCCGATCGCGCCGGAGTACGTCAACGGCTGGGTCGGCTCGGCGCGTCTGGACGGCACGCACGTGCTGGGCGTGGTGAACGCCGGCATCGGGCGGCCGCAGGACTACGCGGGGGCGGCGGCCAAGGGCAAGCTGGCTCTGGTGCGGCGCAGCGACGACCTCACCACGGGGGCGCAGATCACCAACGCGGCGGCGGCCGGCGCCAGCGCGATCATCATCTACAACGACGGGCCCGCCAGCTGGGGCGTCAGCAGCTACGCGGCGGCACCGACCGCGATCCCGGCCATGACCCTCGGCGGCGAGCAGGGCGCCCGGCTGGCCGGCCTGGCAGCGCGCGGCACCGCCGTGGTCCAGCTCAAGGGAACCGCGGTCAGCCCGTACACCTACGAGGTGCTCAAGCACCAGCAGGGCATCCTGCCCGACCAGAGCTACCGGGTCGACGCCGGGGAACTGGCCACCGTGGCGGCCGCCTTCCACGCCTCGACGCCCGACAGCGAAGGCGGGTACGGCCGGTTCATCATCGGGCCGCAGCAGACGTTCCTGGTCTCGACCTTCGCCCGGCTGACCATGCCCCGGTCCGTCACGGAGTACGTCACCGCCGGCCTGCCGACGCTCGAGATCGTGTCGACGAGCCCGGTGTGGGAATCGCTGCCCGCTTTCCAGCAGACGAGCCTCTCGGTGCTGGAGCCCGGCCAGCGGGTGAGCCGGAGCTGGAACAAGGCCGTGGTCCGCTCCGCGATCACGGCCAACCATCCCGACGGCGCCGTCCGGCAGCGCGATATCGGCGTGATGCTGCCGATCGGACTCCTCGACGAGGCGACCGGCCAGCTGTACGGGTACCGCCACGGCACCGACAAGGAGCTGACCACCGTGTACCGCGATGGCCAGTTGCTGGGATCGGCGCCGTCCGCGCAGGCGGCCTTCCCCATGACGCCGGAGCGGGCCCGGTACCGGGTGGTGACGGACGTGCAGCGGAACCGGCCGGGGTGGACCACCTCCACCAAGGTCAACACCGCCTGGACGTTCCACTCCGCGTACGACGGCGACGGCGACCAGTGGGCCAAGCTGCCGGTGATCTCGATCGACTACGACCTGGACGTCGACCTGAACAACAGCGTGCCGGCGCAGTCGACGGTCGGCGTCAAGCTCGGCTTCCGCTATCCGAAGGGTGTGGACGGGCTGCGGATCACCGAGACGAAGCTGTGGGCGTCGTACGACGACGGCGCCACCTGGCAGCAGGTGGCCGTCACCGCCGACGGTGCCACCGGCGCGGCGGCGGCCGTCAAGAACCCCGCGCTGCGCGGCAGCAACGGTTTCGTCACCCTGAAGGTGCAGGCCACCGACGCCGACGGCAACTCCGTCGAGCAGATCGTGACCCGCGCCTACCGGCTGCGATAACCCCCGCCGGGATCGCCCCCGTCCACAACGTGGGCGGGGGCACTCCCATCAGGACGGGATAAGTCCCGACTGGGCGGCGTACCAGGCCAGTTGCATCCGGCTGTCGGTCCCGGCCAGCTTCATCAGCCGCTGGATCCGGCGCTGCACGGTGCGTTCGCTGGTCCCCAGCCGTGTGGCCACCGTCTTGTCCGGCATACCGGAGAGCAGGTACGTCAGCAGCGCGACGTCGACGTCGTCCCACGCCGGCATCCCCTCGGTCACACCAGTGGCGGTGAGCCGCAGCGGCGTGGCGGTCTGCCAGACCCGCTCGAAGAGCGCCACCAGCAGGTGTACCAGTGCCTGACCCCGGACCAGGAGGAACCCGGGATCGATGCCGGCCTGGTCGGGCAGCATCGGCAACAACACCGACGCCCGGTCCACTATGATCATTTTGCTGGGCAGGTCCGCGGCGATCCTGATCTCATAGCCGTGCTTGAGGAACCTGCCGATCTCCTCCGGCGTCCGCGGGTCGTCGAGGGCCGCACGTTCGTACACGTAGCGGTAGCTGGGCACCTCGTCCGAGACCTCGAGCTCGCCGTCCAGCACGTACGGCGGCCGGAAGAACGCCAACACCTCCCGCCGGGCGCCCCGCTCCATGTTGTCGATCCAGGTCGCGAGCTGCTCGGGGGTGGTGAGCGCCTCCACCTCGCTCACCGCGGCGGCCGCTCCCGTCCGGTACACCTCCATCAGCTGGCTCAGCCTGCCCTGGACCCGTTGCAGTGCGGTCTGCTGCTGCACGATCAGGGCGCCGAGCCCCACGTCCGGCGGTACGACCGTGTGCAGGTCGCCCTCGCACGTCACCAACCCGAGCGCGACCAGCCGCGCCAGCACGGACGCCGCAGCCGGTGCCGGCATCCCGAGCACCTCCGCCAGCTCGGCGACGGTCGCCCGGCGCCGCCCCAGCAGCTCGATGTAGACGGACTCGTCCTGCTCGCTGATCCCCAGACCGTGCATCCGTCACCCAATCCCACCGTCGTTACGGCGCTGCCCCCACGCGACCAGGCCGTGTCCCGTCGATCGCGCCGGTGCGCGGCGGAGTCCAGGCGGTCCGATGCCTCGACCCGCCACAGCCGGAACATGATCGACAGGACACCACCATGCCGGGCGGCGAGGGCCGGAGGCAATGGCGGGAGAGCTTGGGTCTCCTGGTCGAGGGCCTGATTCCGGCGATCGTGACGGCGGATGGGATCCGCCGAGCAGTGCGCTGGGTGAGACATGCCGATCCGGCCGTTTTGCCATGCGCGCCGACGGGACCGGGGAGAGTGGACGCAGAGCCTCGCGTGCCGAAGGGGAACTCGTGCGACCGACCCACCGCCGGCTGGCGGCGCTCCTGGCGATCGCCGCGGCGGTTCCGATGGCCGAGGCCCTCGTGCTGGTGCTGATCGGGTTCGTCCCGGCGGAAGGACTTGCCCCGCAGGCCTCGGCGGTCTGGCCGTACGACTCCTACCACGACATGCGCTGGCTGCTGGTCTACCACAATTCGTGGCTGATGTTCGGGTCCGGCCTGCTGGGCCTGATCGCGCTGCGGGCGGTGCTGTCCGCGGCGCTGGTGAGCCTGGCCTGGCCGGGCCGGGTGCCCCGGCCGCCGTACCGTGCGCTCCTGGTGCGCAACATCGGCGTGGCGGCCCTCGGCGCGGTGATCGTCCTGCCCTTCGCCGCGTACTCGATCGCGGCGTCGGTGGTCTCGCTGTCCTGGTTCCTGTTCGCCGCGCTGGTCCCCATGATGTTGCTCGCCCCCTTCCTGCAGCGGATGTCGGTGGGGCGGGGTGGGTGGCGCGGGCTGCCCTCGGCCGAACTGGTCGGCTGGTCGCTGCTCGACTTCGCGGTACTCACCCTGGCCGGCGGGGTGGTGTGGAGCGCCCCCGAGGGGTGGACGCCGCCCGTCGCCGCCATTGCCGGCGCGGCCAACGGGTTGTTGTGGAAACAGTCGGTGCGGGCAGCCCTTCTCCAGACGCGGGTGCGGTGGCCGCGGGTGCCGGTCGTACCGGTCGTCGTGGTGCTGGCCCTGGCCGTCCCGCTGACCTCGCAGGTGCTGTCCGAGCCCGGGCAGCAGATGAACACCTTCGCGCCGCCGATCTTTACCAGGCCGCTGCCCGAGCGGGTGCCCTACGCGTTGGTCCTGCTGGCCGGCCACAACTCCGCCTACGACGGGCGTCCCGCGGCGGACCCGAACGTGCAGGTGTTCTCCTACGTCGGCCTGGACCGGGGTGGCCGTCCGCTGCCGTACCGGGCCGAGGCCACCCATCGGTCGCTGGAGTCCAGCTCCCGGTTGCTCACCGCACAGGTCGACGCGTTGCACCGGCGGACCGGCCGGCCGATCGCCCTGATCGCGCAGAGCGAGGGGGTGATGGTGGCCCGCACCCATCTGCGGGACCGGCCCGACTCTCCGGTGCGGGCGCTGGCCATGTTCAGTCCGCTGATCCGCACCGGGCGGACCTACTACCCACCGCCCGACGCCGGTACCGGTTGGGGAGTGGCGACCGGGTGGCTGCTGCGGCTGATGTTTCATGTGACGACCATCGGTAGCAAGGCACCCACGACGCCCGACGAGCCGTTCATCCGCTCGCTGCTCGACGGGGCGCCCTTCTACCGCTACCAGATGCTGTGCCCGGTCCCGGGCGTACGGATGGTCGCGTTCCTCCCCACGGTGACTGCGGCGGAGGCGCCACCCGGCGAACCGATGCGGATCCCGGTGGTCGAGGTGCCGGCCTTCCACGGCGGCATCATCGGCCGGGTCACCGCCACCGACCAGTTGATCAGCTTTCTTGCCGGTGCGGACATCACGCGCACCCGCCGGGAGTACGGCCCGCTCGAGCGGCTGGGGGAGGCCTGGCAGGCGCCCGCCCTGGCGATCCGGGTGAATCCGGTGTGGCGGGCCGCCGCACAACCCGGCCGGCCCTTCACGCGGACCCGCTTCTGCGGGCCCGTCAGACCGGCCTGACACCGGATGCCTCGGTGTCTCCCGGCGAAAGCAGCCGGAGATAATCCTCCGGACGCCAGCCGGCGATCATCTTGGTGAAGAGCCGCGCGCCGAGCCGGCGGTAGAACCGCTGCGCCGCGGCGTTCTCGGGCTTGACCTCCCACCGGATGGTGAGGCGGTCGACGGCGGCGCGGCGAGCGAGCGCCGTCATCAGCTGTCGCCCCACCCCGCCGTCGCGGGCCTGCGCGCGGACGTACAGGTCGTCCAAGGCGAGGATGTCCCCGCCGGTCCACAGGTGCAACCGGCGCTGCGCCGACACGTAGCCCAGCGGTTCGCCCGCCCGCTCGGCCAGCAGGACGGTGACGTCGGCGCGTGCGAGCAGGTTGCGCCACCCCGCGGCGGTCACGGTGACGTGGGCGCTGTCGCCCTCGTGGGCGGCGATCTCCCGGACCAGGGTGTCCACGGTCGTCGCGTCGTCCGGGCCGGCCCGGCGGATGGTGATGGTGTCGCTCATGGTGCTCTCCTGTTCGTTCGAAGGTGGCGGCCGGGCGGCACCGGCCGCGGCCGGTGCCGCCCGGGAGGGATCACGGGGTGCCGACGGCGGCGAGGACGTCCAGCCGGGCGGCCCGCCGGGCGGGCAGCAGCCCGGCGAGGAGGCCGGCGGCGAGGGCGACCGCCAGCACCAGGAGCAGCCGGCCGGCCGGCACCGTGAGCACGGTCGGGGCGTCGCGGCCCAGCGCCCGGACCGTGGCGGCGGCGAAGCCGCCGCCCAACGCGATCCCGAGGACGCTCGCCAGCGCGGCGACGAGGACCGCCTCGCCCCGGATCATCCAGCGCAGTTGCCGGCGGGTCATCCCCACCGCGCGGAGCAGACCGATCTCTGCGGTGCGTTCGGTGATCGAGAGGGCGAGGGTGTTGGTGATGCCGAGCAGCGCGATCAGCACGGCCAGCATCAGCAGCACCGTCACCAGACCGAGCACCTGGTCGATCATCTGGGTGCGGCCGGCCACCGCGGCGGCCTGGTCGCGCAGTTGCGCGGTCGGAGTCTCGGCCAGGGCCATCCTGATCGCCCGCTCGGCGGCCGCCCGGTCGGTCCCCTCGGCGGTGCGGATCAGCACGCTCGCGTCCATCTCCTCGCTGTAGAGCCGGGCGAAGGTGTCCAGCGAGACCAGGTAGTCGGTGGACAGCGCCCGGGCGTCCCCGTCCCGTAGCAGGCCGACCACCGGAAGGCTGCGGGTGCCGGTGCGGGAGAACGTCATGGGCAGGTCGTCCCCGACGGCCAGGCCCCGGTCCCGGGCGACGTGCTCGGCCAGCACGACGCCCCCGCCGTTCAGCGCCTCCAGGTTGCCGGCGGTGAAGTGCAGGGACGTCACCCGGGGCAGGGTCGACGGGTCCACGGCGGTGAGAGCCTGGGTGGCGTCCCCGTCGCGCCAGTGGCCGTAGCGCAGCCGGGACGCGACGGCGACCTCACGCAGCCGGCTCACCCGGTCATACACCGTGGGGGAGAGGCCGCCGAGCATCTCGTTGCGGGCGCTCTCCACGACGTGATCGGCGGTGATCACCTCGGCGTACGACTGACGGACCGAGCTCTTGACCGACGTGCCGAGGACGGCCATGAAACTGATCAACGCAAGGCCGAGGGCCAGCGCCAGGGCGGTCGCTGCGGTACGGCGCGGGGCGCGGGCCGCCGACGCGGTGGCCAGCCGGCCGGTCACCCCGGCGGCGGAAAGAGGCCGGCCGACGAGGCGTACCAAAGCCGGGGTGATGGCCGGGCCGAGCAACGCCAACCCGCTGACGGCGCCCAGCGCCGCCACGCCGAGGAGCGGAACCGGCGCGTCGACGGTGAGCACCGCCGCGGTCGCGGCCAGGCCGGCCGCGGCGGCCAGCGCACCCGAGACCACCCGGAGCCGTCCGGCGCGGGCGGCGGTCGCCTCCCGCAGCGCCGCGACCGGCGCCACCGCCGCGGCCCGCCGAGCCGGGCCGACCGCCGAGCCGACCGTGACGAGAACGCCGACGGCGAAGGCCACCAGGACGGTCCGGACGGTCAGCACCAGCCCGCCCTCCGGCAGCGGTACGCCGAATGCCCCGGCCAGGTTCCGGATGCCGGTGGCGGCGGCGACGCCGAGGCCGAGCCCGACGGCCGAGGCGGCGAGCCCGACCAGCAGCGCCTCGCCGAGGACGGAGCGCAGCACCTGCCCGCCGGTCGCACCGGCGGCCCGTAGCAGGGCGAGTTCCCGGGTGCGCTGGGTGATGACGATGGAGAACGTGTTGGCGATCAGGAACGCGCCGACCAGCAGGGCCGCCGCCGCCAGGGCGAGCAGCACCAGTTGCAGCCAGCCGAGCTGGTCGCGGGCGGCCGCCGCCCCGGCCGCCGCGATGTCCCGGCTCGGCGTGACCTCGTAGCCGGCACCGACGGCGGCACGGATCCGGTCCCGCAGTTCCTCCGGCGCGACGCCGGGCGCGGCGACCACCGCCACCTCGGAAACGGCGGAGCCGAGCCGGAGCAGGCGCTGCGCCGACGGGAGGGTGACCAGGGCGAGCGTGCTGTTCGGCAGGCCGTCGCGGGCGCCGAATCCGGCCAGTCCGACCACCCGCAACCGCGCGGTGTCGCTCGCCCGGACCGTCACGGTGTCGCCGAGCCCGATCCGGTGGCCGCGAGCGGTGTCCTCGTCGATCACCACCTCGTCGTCCGCGGCCGGCGGCCGGCCGCTGCGGACGGTGAACGCACCCACCGGCGGTGGCAGCCAGGAGGAGAGCACGGACGCCCCGCTCGGCACGACCGCTGTGCCGCCCACCTCCAGCAGGCCCTGGCCCCGGGCCAGTGGCTGGGCGGCGGCCACGCCGGGCACCGCGCCGATCCGCTCCGGCAGGCCCGCCGGCAGCGGGTCCCGGGCGACCTCGACACCCATGGCGGAGTCGAAGGCGACCGCGTCCCGCACGGTCAGGTCCACGCCGGCGGTCGCGGTGCGGAACTGGTCCTCCAGCAGCCGGCCGGACGTGTCGGTGAGGATCAGGCCGCCGGTGGCGAAGGTGACGCCGAGGACGACCGCGAGCAGGGTCAGCGCCAGCCGGGTCCGGCGGGCGAGGGTGGTACGCAGGGTCAGGCGCCACATGTCAGTTCCCTCCGGCGGCGGGCGCGCCGAGGCGCGCCATGTGGGACAGGATGGCCGGCACGGTCGGTGCGTCGAGCTCGCCGTCGATCCGGCCGTCGGCGAGGAACACCACCCGGTCGGCGTACGCGGCGGCGTGCGGGTCGTGGGTGACCATCACGATGGTCTGTCCGAGCTCGTCGACGGCCTGTCGCAGGAAGCCGAGCAGCGCCTCGGCCGCCTGCGAGTCGAGGTTCCCGGTCGGCTCGTCGGCGAAGACGATCTCCGGGCCGGTGACCAGCGCGCGGGCCACCGCGACCCGCTGCTGCTGGCCACCGGAGAGTTCCCCGGGCCGGTGCCGTAACCGGTCGGCCAGGCCGAGGGTGGCGACCAGGTGAGCCAGGCGTCCCTGGTCGGGCCGGCGGCCGGCCAGGGTGAGCGGCAGGACGATGTTCTCCCGCGCGGTCAGGGTCGGCACCAGGTTGAAGGCCTGGAACACGAAACCGATCCGGTCCCGGCGCAGCAGGGTGCGCTGTCGCTCGGTCAGCCGGCCGAGATCCGTCCCGCCGAGCAGCACCTGCCCGGCGTTGACGGTGTCGAGGCCGGCCAGCGCGTGCATGAGCGTGGACTTGCCGGAGCCGGACGGGCCCATGATCGCGGTGAACCGGCCGGCCGGGATGGATACGGTGGCGCCGTCGAGGGCGCGGACGGCGGCGTCGCCGCGGCCGTAGGTACGGACGATGTTCCGGGCCTGCACGGCGACGGTGGTGGCGGGCGCCGGGGCGGTGCTCGTGGTCATCGGGGATCTCCTGGCTGGGTGGGTCGGGGGCGGGTGCTCAGCGGGCGGTTCGGCGGTGCGGCGGGGTGCGGGTCGCGCGAACGGTGGCGACGTGCCGGTCCCGGCGCAGCCGGCGGACCAGCTCGGCGCGCTCCAGCTGAAACAGCTCGGCGGTGAGCAGGTGGTTCATGGCGACTCCTCGGTCTGGTGCGGATCAGCGACACGAGGAGAGTCGCCCGTCGCGCTGTCCGGACGCTGGCTGTCGAACCGGTGGGGGCGGACAGCGGATGGACAGCCGGCCGCCAGCGGCCCCGGCCAGGCTGGCGGCATGGTGGAACGGAACGAGCGCGGGGCATCAACGCGGGTGACGACCGTGCGGCTGCCGCCCGGGATCTGCCGGCGTTGCGTCCGCGCGGTCAGCGGGCGGGTGAGTGACCTGCCCGGGGTGGTGTCGCTGGAGTTCGACGTGGACGCCGCCACGCTGCGGGTGGGCGGGGAGGTGGATCCGGCCGCGCTGCGCCGGGCCGGCCTGGCGGTGTGCCCGGACGGCCCGGACTGCTCCGGTTAGCGGCCCGCCGCCAGGTCTGCGGCGGCTCGCCGGGCCGCGTCGGCCTCCTGCGGTCGACCCGCGGCGGTCGCCGCGTCGGCCGCCAGCGACCAGAGCCGGCGCCGCGCCCACGGGAACTCCTTCTCCCGCAGCAGGTCCAGGGCACGGCGGCACTCGTCCGCCGTGCCGACGGCGTCGCCTTCCGCGTACCGGATCCGGGCCCGGCCCCAGGCGGCCCAGGCCTGGCAGCGTGGGTTGCCGCTGCGCCGGGCGGTGTCGTCCGCCTCGGTGAGCAGTTCCGTCACCCCATCGACCTCGCCCCGGTCCAGAAGGGTGTGCGCGAGCTGCACGAGCGTGAACGCCGTCGCATGGGGGGAGGGGTTGCGCCGTGCCTCGGCCACCGCCTCCTCCAGCGTGGCGATCGCCTCGTCGGGCCGACCGGCCTCGCGCAGCGCGATGCCGAGGTGCGCCAGGATCCCGGCGGGCAGCAGCAGGTCGCCCGCCTTCCGCGTCCACTCGAGGCTGCGGGCCCACTGCTCGGCGGACCGCTCGAAGGCTCCGGTCCGCAGGTCCAGCAGCGCCTCGACGTAGTGGACCGTCCCGTGCCACCAGGGGTCGTCGGTGTCGCCGCGCTCGCGGACCGCCTGGGCGACCATCGTCCGGTACCGGTCCGGGTCGCCGTCGTACTGGCCCTCCCACGCGACGACCAGCCGGGAGGTGGCGCTGTTGACCCGGTCCCCCAGGCGCTCGAACGCCACCACGCTGTCCCGGGCCGCGGCCCGGGTCTGCTCGGTGGGGTAGTAGACGCCGAGCAGGCCGATCCGCTGCAGGGCGGCGGCCCGGGCGGCCGGCGCCGGGACCCCGGCGGCGAGCAGCGCGGTCAGGGCGCGGACCCCCTCGTAGCGCGGGCCGTAGTTCCAGTACAGGAAGAGCGCGTCCGCCAGCCGTAGGCCGGCGTCGACCCCGTCGCGCCGGTCCAGGCAGCGGTCGATCGCCGCGCGGAAGTTGTCGTGCTCCTCGGTCAACCGCGCCCAGGCGTCGGTGTCGGACCGCGCGTGCGGTCCGTACCGCTCGGCCAGTTCGGTGAAATGGGTGAGGTGCCGGTCGCGGGCCACCTCCGTCTCGCCGGCCTCGGCGAGCCGGGCGGCGGCGTACTCCCGGATGGTGACCAGCAGCCGGAACCGGCCGGTCGTCGGATCCGGCACCACGAGGGACCGGTCGACCAGGCGGAAGAGCAAATCGAGGACCTCGTCGGCGGCCAGGCCGTCGAACTCGCAGACCCGCTCGGCGGCCGCCAGGTCCCAGCCGCCACGGAACACCGCCAGCCGGCGCAGCAACCGCCGCTCGGCCTCGGAGAGCAGGTCGTGACTCCAGTCGAGGGTGGCCCGCAGCGTGCGGTGCCGGGCCTCGCTGGTCCGCGCGCCCGCCGTCAGCAGGGCGAACCGGTCGTGCAACCGGGCCGCGATCTCGCCCGGCGGCAGCGCCTTCACCCGCGCGGCGGCCAGCTCGATGGCCAGCGGCATGCCGTCGAGCTGCCGGCAGATGTCCGCCACCACCGGAGCCGTCGTCCCGTCGAGGACGAACCCGGGACGCACGGCCCGCGCCCGGTCCACGAACAGGGCCACCGCCGGGCTGTCGCCCAGTCGCGCGAGATCGGCCGGCCCGTCGGGTACGCCCAGTGGCGCCACCGCGAGCTGGGTCTCGCCGGGTACGGCCAGCGCCTCCCGGCTGGTGGTCAGGACGGTCAACGCCGGGCAGGCCGCGACGAGCTGCTCGACCAGTTCCGCGGCCTCGTCGATGACGTGCTCACAGTTGTCGACCACGAGCAGGATGCGGTCGGCGCCGAGCCAGGCCACGAGCGCGGCGCTCGCCGCCGGCCCCGGCCCCCCGGCGGGCACGCCGAGCTGACCGGCGACCGCCTCGGGCAGGTCCGTCCCGGTCGGCAGGGTGGCCAGGCGGACCAGGTGCACCCGGTCGGCGAGGGCATCGTCGGTGTGGCGTGCCACCTCCAGCGCGAGGGTGGTCTTGCCGACCCCGCCCGGTCCGGTCAGTGTCACCACCCGTGCCTCGCGCAGCCGGTCGAGCACCCGGTGCACGTCGTCCTGGCGGCCGATGATCGAGGCCAGCCGGCGGGGCAGGTCGTCGCGTTGCGGCGCGCGGCGAGCGGGTGTCGGCGCCGCCGCCGTCCGGGTCGGTGCTGCCGCGGGCGGGGCGGACGGTTCGGCCACGGCCGGGGCGGGCACCTGCTGGCGCAGGATCGCCTCGGCGAGCGCCTGGAGTTCCGGTGCCGGGTCGATGCCCAGCTCGTCGGCGAGGCGGTGGCGCAATGCGTGGTAGGCGGTGATCGCATCCGCCTGCCGCCCGCCGTGGTAGAGCGCCAGCATCAGCAGCCGGTGCAGCCGCTCGCGCAGCGGGTGGGTGGCGACCAGGCGTTCGAGGTCGGCCACCGCCTCGGCCTGCCGGCCGGCCTCCAGCAGCAGTTCCAGCCGGTCCTCCACCGCGCCGAGCCGCAGCTCTTCCAGGCGCGCCGCCTCCGCGAGGGCCCAGTCGGCGTCCCCGACGTCAGCCAGTGCCGGCCCACGCCACAGCCGCAGCGCCTCGTCGAAGCGGGCCAGCGCCGTGGCCGGCCCGTCGCCGGTGGTCGCGCTGCGCGCCGATTCCAGCAGCCGCTCGAAGCGGTACGCGTCCACCGCGCCGGCGGTGACGGCGAGCTGGTAGCCGGGGGCGCGGGTGACCAGCAGGTCACCGCCGGCCCCGGCGGACGCCAGGGCGCGGCGCAGCTTGGACACCCGCAGTTGCAGCGCGTTCGCGGCGTCGGACGGCGGCTGCTCGCCCCAGAGCGCGTCGGTCAGCGCGTCGGCGGAGACTACCCGGCCCGCGGCGAGGACCAGCCGGGCCAGCAGCGCGCGGACCGCCGGGGCGAGCGGCGTGGCGGGGCGGCCGGCCACCCGGAGCTCGACGGTGCCGAGCACCCCGAAGCTCACCGTGGGCTCGCTGTCCCGGCTCATCGCGCTCCCGTCCGCCGCGGCGGACGCCATTGGGCCCGCTCCGGTCGCCGGGCGGCTGCCCGGGCGGGCCCCATGGTACGTCCGGACCGTCCTCGCAACGATCATCCGAAGGGCGGTGAGCTGCCCCGATCAGGCCGGGATCACGGATCGGACCGGAGCCGTCCGCCGGTCCTCGGCCAGCCGGGCGGCCAGCACCTCGGCGTCCCGGCCGACCCAGCCGAGCACCGCCGAGCCCCGGGCGCGTTGCCAGGGCAGGCCGAGAAAGTACAGCCCCGGCCAGTCCGTCACGCCTTCCCGCTGGACGGGCGCGCCGGACGGGTCCAGCACCGGCACCTCCAGCCAGGGGTAGTGCGGGCGGAAGCCGGTGGCCCAGAGCACCGCGTCCACACGCCGCCGCCCGCCGTCGGCGAACCGGAGGCTCTCCCCGTCGGCGTCCACCACCCGACCGACCCGGTCGACCCGGCGCAGCAGCCCGGCCACATCGGTGCCGATCACCGGGTTCTGGGCGGCGATCCGGCGGCCCAGAACACTGTCCGGGCTCAGCCGCATGGTGCCCAGCCGGGAGAACCACCAGAAGATGTCCCGGCCCAGCCAGCGCTGGGGCAGCACCGGGCCGAGGGTCGGCGCGGCGAGCGCCACCCGGCGGCCGTCGCCGGCGAGTTCGGCGGCGATCTGCACCCCGGTGTTGCCGCCGCCGACCACCAGCACGTCGTGCCCCGGCAGTTGGCCGGGCCGGCGGTACCGGCTGCTGTGCAGTTGCGCGACCCGCGGCGCGAGCTTCCGGGCCACGTCGGGGATCCGGGGCGTGTGGAACGCCCCGGCGGCGACCACCACCCGCCGGGCGCACAGGCTTCCGGTCGACGTGTCGATCGTGAAGCCGCCCGCCGTGCCGGGGCGGACCGAGGTGACCCGGCAGCCGAGCCGCACCGGTAGGTCGAAGTGGGCGGCGTACCGGGTGAGGTAGTCGGCGACCTCGTCCTTGCCGGGGTGCCCGTCCGGGGCGCCGCGGAAGGGCAGGCCCGGCAGGGCGGAGAAGCGGCGCGGCGTGAACAGGGTCAGCGAGTCCCACCGGTGCCGCCAGGCGTCGCCGACCCGGGCGTGCGCGTCGAGGATCGCGAAGGGCACGCCGGCGCGGCGCAGGTGGTGGCCGAGCGCCAGCCCGGCCTGACCGCCTCCGACGATCACAGTGTCCAGGTCCATCGGTCCGTCTCCTCTCGTACCGGTCAGGCGACCTGGTGGCCGGCTTCGCCGATTGCGGCCACCACCGCGGCCCGGCCGGCGTCGCCGTCGACCCGGACGGTGCGGGTCGCGAGGTCCACCGCCACGGCACGGACCCCGGCGACCAGGCCGACCTCCTCCCGGATCGCCTCGACGCAGCGGCCACAGCTGATGTTCGGCACGGAGAGCACGAGCTGGTGCACGGTTCACTCCTTCGTTCGGCGGGCCGCCCTCGTGGCGGCCCGGCGGTGCGAACCGTGCCGGGCGGCGCTGTCCGCGCCCTGTCACGTACGCCGGAACGGGCAGACGGGTCGCGGACAGCGGGCGGACAGCAGCGGCCGGGAGCGTGGCGTCACCGGCCGGCGAGGGCCGCCGGACCAGCGAGGGCGCCTGCGACGCCCCGGTAACGAGAGGAGCAGTGCGATGACGACACCGACGGTCGTCTCCGGCACGCTGGACATCGGCGGGATGACCTGTGCGTCCTGCGTCCGGCGGGTGGAGCGGGCGGTGAGCCGGGTCGAGGGCGTCGAGCGAGCCGAGGTCAACCTGGCGACCGAGACGGCGACCGTGGTCTACGACCCGGCCCGGGTGACCCCGCCGGCGCTGATCACGGCGGTGGAGCGGGCCGGTTACACGGCCACGGTCCAGGCCGACGAGCCCCGCCGGGCGGACGCCCCGGCCGCGGAGAGCGCGGATGACGACGCCGAGCTGACCCGGACCGGGGATCGCGAGGTCACCCGGCTCAAGCGGACCTGGCAGCTCACCCTGGCCACGGGACTCGCCATGATGGTCCTGATGTACCTGCCGCTGTCCGTCGACGCGATGGACTGGCTGATGCCGGCGCTGCTGGTCGTCGCGACCGTGGTGCAGTTCGGGGCGGGCCGGCCGTTCTACCGGGCGGCGTGGGCCGCGGCCCGGCACGGCGGCGTCAACATGCACACCCTGGTGGCCCTGGGTACCACGGTCGCGTACGCCTACAGCGCCTTCGTCACGCTCTGGCCGGCGGCGGCCGAACGGCTCGGCCTGCCGCTGCACGTCTACTTCGAGATCTCCGTGGTGGTCATCGCGCTGGTGCTGACCGGGCGCTGGATGGAGGCCAGGGCGCGCCGGCAGACCGGTGCCGCGATCGGGGCACTGCTGGGGCTGCGTCCCAGGACCGCCCGGGTGCTCCGCGACAGCACCGAGATCGAGATACCGGTCGACCAGGTCGTCGTGGGTGACCTGGTCCGGGTCCGGCCCGGCGAGAAGGTGCCGGTGGACGGCACCGTCACCGAGGGCGCCTCCACGGTCGACGAGAGCATGCTGACCGGCGAGAGCATGCCGGTGTCGAAGACCGCCGGGGACCATGTCATCGGCTCGACCGTCAACCGGACCGGCGCCCTGGTGTTCCGGGCCACCGCGGTGGGCCAGGACACCACCCTCGCCCAGATCGTTCGCCTGGTCCGGGAGGCGCAGGGCGGCAAGGCGCCGATGCAGCGGCTGGTCGACACCGTCTCCGCCTGGTTCGTCCCGGCGGTGCTCGGGCTGGCGCTGCTCACCTTCGCCGTCTGGGCGATCGCCGGACCCGCCGACGGGCGGCTGACCCTCGGCATCGGCGCCGCCATCGCGGTGCTCATCATCGCCTGCCCCTGCGCGCTCGGCCTGGCCACCCCGACCGCGATCATGGTCGGCACCGGCAAGGCCGCCGAGCTGGGCATCCTCATCTCCGGAGGTGAGGCGCTGGAGCAGGCCCGGCGGATCACCACGGTGGTGCTGGACAAGACCGGCACGCTGACCCGCGGGCGTCCCGACGTCACCGCGGTGCACACCGCCGACGGTGTCGACGCCGACCGTCTGCTGGCCTACGCCGCAGCGGCCGAGACCGGCTCGGAGCATCCGCTCGGCGAGGCGATCGTCCGGCACACCCGCGCCCGCGACCTCGCCGTACCGGCGGCGGACTCCTTCGCGGCGGTGCCCGGGCACGGCGTCGAGGCGCGGGTCGAGGGCCGCGACGTGCTTCTCGGCAACGCCGCCCTGATGCGTCGCCACGGCGTCGACGTGACCGCCCTGTCGGGCCAGGTCACCGCCGTCGCCGCCGCCGGTGGCACCCCCGCGTACGTCGCCCTCGACGGCCGGCTCGCCGGCGTCGTCGGAATCGCCGACACGCTACGGCCCGAGTCCGTGGAGGCCGTGGGCCAGTTGCGGGCGCTGGGCCTGGAGGTGTGGATGCTGACCGGCGACAATCCGGTCACCGCGCAGGTGGTCGCCCGCGAGGTCGGCATCGAACACGTGATCGCCGATGTACGGCCCGAGGAGAAGGCCGCCCGGGTCGCCGCCCTCCAGGATCGGGGCGCGGTGGTGGCGATGGTCGGCGACGGCATCAACGACGCTCCGGCGCTGGCCCGCGCGGACCTGGGCATCGCCATCGGCACCGGCACCGACGTGGCGATCGCCGCATCCGACATCACCCTGGTCGGCGGGGACCTGCGCGGCATCGTCTCGGCGATCGCGCTGTCCCGGCGTACGGTCACCACGATCAAGCAGGGCCTGGGCTGGGCGTTCGGTTACAACGCCCTGCTCATCCCGGTGGCCGCCGGGGTGCTCCACCCGACCTGGGGCATCCTGCTCGACCCGTCGCTCGCCGCAGCCGCCATGGCGATGAGCTCGGTCAGCGTGGTCACCAACGCGCTGCGGCTGCGCCGCTTCCGCCGCCCCGAGACGGCGGCCGCGCTGCGGCCCCGCCTGAGCGCCCGGCTCGGTGAGTGGGCGTACCTGACCGGAGTCGCCGCGCTCGCGCTCGCCGTGGGCGCCGGCTTCACCGCGCTCAGCCGCACCGACGCCGCCGGCCGGGGAATGAACGGGGTGCTGGCCTGGACGCAGGACACCGGCATGCCGATGCGGCCCGCGATGAGCACCATGATGACCGCCGAGACGGAACCGGTGCCCGCGGCGGACGCCGGGGTCCGGGTCGACGTGGGGATGCCCGCCGCGGTGGTGCCCGGCCAGCCCGCCACGCTGCGGATCCGGGTCACCGACGCAGAGAGCGGCCGGCCGGTCCGGGACGTGGGCCGCAGTCACGAGGCGTGGATGCACCTGATCGTCGTGCGCGACGACCTGGCCAGCTTCGCCCACGTCCACCCGCGACCCTCGAGCCGGCCCGGCGAGTTCGACGTGACGCTCACCTTCCCCACCCCCGGCCGGTACATCGTGCACACCGAGTTCCGGCGCAAGGGCGAGCTGACCGACGTGCTGCAGCGGCACGACCTGGTGGTCGGCGACCCCGCGGAGGTCATCCACCAGCGGCCGGTGGTGTCCGGGCGGCAGCAGGTCGTCGACGGCGTGCAGGTGACCCTGGACGGGACCGCGAAGGTCGGCGGCAGCCACTTCACCTACCGCTTCGCCGACGCGGTCACCGGCCGGCCGCTGACCGGGCTGCGGCCGTACCTCGCCGCCGCCGGTCACGTGGTCGTCATGTCGGCGGCGGGCGACAGCTTCGCCCACGAGCACGCCGAGACCTCCGACGCCGACGGCCGGCCCGTCTTCGCCCTGCCGGGTCAGACCTACGGGCCGAACCTGGACCTGCACGTCGACTTCCCCCGGCCGGGCCGCTACCGGCTCTGGGGCCAGTTCCGCCTCGCCGACGGCCACGTGATCACCGCGCCGTTCACCGTCGACGCCCGCTGACCGACCCACACCCGGAAAGGAACACGCCATGCAGATCGCCGTCCTTCTCTTCGACCGGTTCACCGCCCTCGACGCCGTCGGCCCGTACGAGGTGCTCGGCCGGCTCCCCGGCGCCCGTACCGTCTTCGTCGCCGACCGGCCCGGCCCGGTCACCACCGACATGGGCACCCTCGCCCTCACGGCCACCGCCGCCCTGGACGAGGTGACCAGCCCGGACGTGCTGGTGGTCCCGGGTGGCCCCGGGCAGATCGCCCGCATGACCGACGCCCGGTTGCTCGACTGGCTGTGCACCGTCGACGCCACCACCACCTGGACCACCTCGGTCTGCACCGGCTCGCTGCTGCTCGCCGCGGCCGGGCTGCTGGACGGCCGCCGGGCCACCTCGCACTGGCTGGCCCTGGACCAGCTGCCCGCGTTCGGCGCCGAGCCGACCGAGGATCGGGTGGTGGTGGACGGCAAGTACGTCACCGCCGGCGGGGTGTCGGCCGGCGTCGACATGGCGCTGACGCTGGCCGGCCGGATCGCCGGGGACGCCGTCGCCCAGGCGATCCAGCTCGGCATCGAGTACGACCCCCGGCCGCCGTACCGAGCTGGATCCCCGCGTACCGCGCCGGGACCGCTGGTCGCCGCGCTGCGCGCGGACCCGCATCGGGTGCTGGGCTGAGCAGCCTGCCCGGGCGGCTGTCCCTTCGGGAGCCGGCGTGGAACGGAGGGCGGGAGTGTCTCCCGCCCTCCGTCCGGTCTACTGGGTGAGTTCGGCGACCTGTTCGGCCGTCAGCCGAAGCACCTCAGCGGGTGCTTCCGCGCGCATCCGGGCCGCGGCGGGCGGGTCGGCGGGCCGGCGCAGATGCCAGTCCGTCGTCGCCTGGTACGCGGCCACCACCGACAACAGCCGGTCCTCCGCGTACGGCAGGCCGCCCAGAATGGTGCCGATCGGCACGCCGGCGGCCGTGAACCCGATCGGGAAGGCGATCTCCGGCAGACCGAGGATGTCGAACGGCACCGGGTCGGTCTGCACCACCACGTCGCACACGTCGAACAGGTCGTCGAGCACCCGTTCCATCAGCAGCAGCTTGGCTCGCTGGCCGGTGAGGAACTCGTTGCCTCCCATCAGCGCTCCCTGCAGCCAACTGGTCACCGACACACCGAAGCCGCGCAGGTCGGTGCGCAGGTACGGCATGAACGGTTCGCTGCGCTCCGGCAGCCGGATGTTGTTGAAGGTGCCACCGGTCAGCTGGCTCCACCCGTCCGGCAGGGCGACGTCCACGAGCGTGGCGCCGGGTATCTCGGCGAGCTGGGCCAGGTACGCCTGGCGGGCCGCCGCGGTGGCCGAGGTGCCGTTGGTGAATCCGGGCAGCACCCCGATCCTGGTGGCCCACCGCAGCCTGATCCGGTCCCGCCGGTAGACCGGCGTGGCCGCGTCGATCAGGTCGGGCACGTCGGGCAGCCCCTGGCTGCGCGGGTCCGCCGGGTCCTCGCCGGCCATCGCGGTGAGCATGATGGCGGCATCCTTGGCGTCCCGGGCCAGCGGGCCCGGATGGTCGCGGGTGTAGCTGAGCGGGATGACGCCGGTCGCCGGCACCCGGCCCATGGTCGGCTTGAGCCCGGTCAGGTTCTGCGCGTTCGAGGGGGCGGTGATCGAGCCACCGGTCTGGGTGCCGATGCCGGAGGTGGCCAGGCGGCCGGCGACCGCCGTGGCGGTGCCGGTGGATGACCCACCGGGGTCGGTGTTGCGGTTGGTCGGTGTCCAGGCGTTCACGGTGGTGACCACGCCGGCGGGGGTGGTGGCACGGGTGGTGGCCAGCGGGCCCATCTGCGTCTTGCCGAGGACGATGGCGCCGCCCGCCTTGAGCCGGGCCACCGCCGTCGCGTCGTACGGCGGCACGAAGTCCTGGAACAGGAAGGAGTTCGCGGTGGTGAGGACGCCTTCGGTGAAGTAGTTGTCCTTGATCGCCAGTGGTATGCCGTGGAGTGCGCCGGTCCGTGGCCGCTGGGCGGCGTCGCGGGCCGCCGCACCGGCCGCCTCGGCGAGCACCAGGTTGAAGGCCTGGTAGGTGCCGTCGTACGTGGAGATGCGCGCCAGGTACGCCTCGACCAGTTGCTCGGGGGTCAGCTTGCCGGCGCGGATGAGCCACGCCGCCTCGGCGATGGTCAGCTCGGTCGGATCGGTGACGGCCTCCGGCCGGGGCCGGGTGTAGGCGTTGGGCCGGTCCAGGGCCCGGCTCGTCGTCCCCGGGTTCACGGCCAGGGCGCTGTTCGCCACCGCTGTCGAGGGCGCGGCGACGGTGGCGCCCGCGGCGGAGGCGACGGCCAGCGCGGCGGCGCGGGCCAGGAACGCCCGGCGGTCGATCGAGCGGTCGAGTGGTTCGACAGTCATGCCTTCCGCCATTCTGCGCTGTTCGAGGGGTACAGGACCGGCACGTGTTGCTGCGACAGCGCCCTCCCGACAGCGGGGTCCGTCGCGCCGGGGGCGGGCATCTGGTACGCGGCCAGCGCCGTCACGGTGCCGCGCAGGAACGAGCGCAGCGAGGCGAGCACCGACTCCTGGCCGGGCGAGCCGGTCTCCGGGTCGGGGGTGTTGCCGGGCGGGAGTTGGTCGAGGTCGATACCGAGAGCGGCGAGCCGGGCCCGGATCAGGACGTTCAGCTCGGCGTCGGTGGGCGGATTAGCGGCCATGGGTGCTCCTCTGGTGCTGCACGTCGCCGTGTTCCATCGAAGTGAGCCGAACCTAGGTCGGTGGCCGCACGCGGGCGCATGGTCGGCGGTCAATTTGAGGAACTTTTGAGTGCGGCCGTCCGACGTGGACCGGCAGAGGACCGGAAAGGTCACGGGGAGATAACTGTGGGGTCGATGACCGCCGAAGATCACTAGCCTCGATGGCTGACCAGGCGACCTCGTCTGGAGTTGGGTGGAGGATGGATGAACCTTCGGAGGAGACCGGTCTCGCCCGTTGCGGCGGTCGGTGCACTGGCCATCATCACGAGCCTCACCACGGGCGCCCTGCCGTCGGCGGCGCAGGCCGCTCCGGCGTCGGTGACTGCGGACGCCCCGATCACGCACGAGGAGAACCCACGGGTTCCCGAGGGCGCGGCGTGGACGGAGACGTACTTCCCGTCCTCGGACGGCAGTGGCGTCGAGCTGCACGCCGACGTGCTGCGTCCGGCACACCTGTCGCCGGAGACTAAGACGCCGGTGATCCTGTCGGTGGGGCCGTACATCTCGCACGCGGGGGAGACCTCTCCCGCCGGGTGGGACCGGGTCGGACCGTCGGCGCGCTTCCAGGACCTGATCGACGGCGCACGGCTCATGGAGCGTGGATACACCTTCGTGATGGTCGACCTGCGCGGCTTCGGGGGCAGCACGGGCTGCCTGGACTTCCTCGGCCCGGGGGAGCAGGCCGACATCACGGCGGCCGTCGAGTGGGCGGCGAGCCAGCCGTGGTCGACCGGCAGGGTGGGCATGTACGGCAAGTCGTACGACGCCAACACCGGGCTCGCGGCCAACGTCCTCAAGCTCCCGCCCCTGCGGGCGATCGTCGCCCAGGAACCGACGTGGAACAGGTACAACTACCTGTTCAGCAACGGAGTGCCGCGCTCCAACGCGACCAGCAGCCCGCGGAGCTACTACTCGATCGCGACGATGCGGCCGCTGGCCGATGACAGCGACCACTACAAGGCGAACGCGGAGTACGAGAAGAACCACCCCGAGTGCGAGAGCGACAACCGCACCAACACCCAGGACCCCGACCCGAAGTCGGCGTTCTGGCGTGCCCGTGACTTCGCTTCCCGTGCCGCCGGCTCCCAGACGCCGCTGTTCGTCACATCGGGCTTCATCGAGGACAACACCAAGCCCGAGGAGATGCAGAAGTACCTGGCCAATCACCAGGGTCCGGAGCGCGGCTGGCTCGGCCAGTGGGAGCACGTGCGCGGCAACGAGACCAACGGTCAGGGCAAGCTCAAGATGGGCCGGGCGGGCTGGTTCGACGAGGTGATGCGGTTCTACGACCAGCACCTGCGCGGCATCGAACCGACGGTGGCCGACCCGGCGTTCTCCGTCGAGGACAGCCTCGGGAACTGGCGCGCCCAGCCGACCTGGCCGGTGACCAACGACGCGTACAAGGCGAAGCTGTCGCCCGGCCGGTACGTCGACAACGGCGCCCAGACGCAGCGGACCGCGCTGTCGACGGCGGCGCCGGAGGTCCCGGGCTCGGACATCGAGTACGCGCCGGAAACCGGGTCGTTGACGGCCGACCAGGCGGCTCCGGTCGACGCCGACACGCCCGGCAGCAGCTACTGGACCTTCTCCACGTCCGCGTCCGAGCAGGTGCGGATCACGGGCACGCCGGAGGTCACGCTGAAGACCCGGGGAGAGGGCAACGTCTGGGTGCGGCTGTGGGACGTCGCTCCCGACGGCAGGGCGACGATGTTCAACGAGAACGTCGCGGTGCTGGACCACAGCGGATCGACCTCGTTCGCCCTGAAGGCGACGGACTGGACCTTCACGCCGGGACACCGGCTCGGGGTTCAGATCGGCACCATCGCCTCACGGGGCTGGCGTCCCGTTCCCTCGGGTCAGACGATCACGGTCACCGACGCGCGGCTCGCCGTGGAGGTGCAGGACCCGCGGTTCGACACGCCCACCCAGGGTGACCGGTCGCCGTACCTGGACCAGTACGTGGCGGCGAACACGATCACCCTCGACGACGTCGGCGCCCCCACCTTCCCGCTGAGCGTTTCGAAGCACGGCTGACCACCCACCGGCTGCCCGGCACCCGCACGGCGGGTGCCGGGCAGCCGGCTGTGTCCGGTGCGGCGCCTGACTTGACGAACCAGATGTTATCGCTCACAGTCGATGACTGAGGGGCGACGAGCCGGTGGCTTACCGGGTAGGCCTGGCTCGTCAGGAACCTCGGATCGGGCATTGGCCAGGGCATGCCTCCATCCTGTTAGCGCTAACACTGATGGAGGTACGGCCATGCGTCGCGGTCCGCCCGTCCCGGTGGACCGTTCCACTCTTGGTCATTGAAGGAGGATCATGCCTGCCTCTGACAGTTCCCCAGCTCTCGCGCCGCCGCCGCGACGGCCCAGGTGGCTGCCGCGGCTCGTCGCCGCCGCCGTGGCGGCGGTGGTGGTCGGTGGTGCCGCCGCGGTGGCCGTGTCGACACCCGCCAACGCGGCGACGGTCGACACGAGCGCCTGGTACGTGTTGCTCAACCGCAACAGCGGCAAGGCCCTGGACGTGTACAACCTCGCCACGAACGACGGCGCGCGGATCGTGCAGTGGGCCCGGAACAACGGCAACCAGCAGCAGTGGCAGTTCGTGGACTCGGGCGGCGGCTACTACCGGCTGCGGTCACGGCTGTCCGGCAAGGTGCTGGACGTCTACAACTGGTCGACCGCCAACGGCGCCAACGTGGTGCAGTGGACCGACGGCAACCAGGCCAACCAACAGTTCCGGCTGGCCGACTCCGACAGCGGGTACGTCCGCTTGATCAACCGGAATAGCAACAAGGTGGTGGAGGTGCAGGGCGCCTCGACCGCCGACGGCGGAAGCATCGTGCAGTACGACGACTGGAACGGCCCCAACCAGCAGTGGCAGCTCGTCCGGGTCGACGGCGGGAGCAACCCCACCACGCCGCCGCCCAACGGCTCGTGCACCCTCCCGTCGACGTACCGCTGGTCGTCGACGGGCGCCCTGGCGAACCCGAGGTCCGGGTGGGTCTCGCTCAAGGACTTCACCAACGTGGTGCACAACGGCCGGCACCTCGTCTACGCCACGACGCACGACACCGGAACGTCGTGGGGTTCGATGAACTTCAGCCCGTTCACGAACTGGTCCGACATGGCCTCGGCCGGCCAGAACGCGATGCCGTTCGCCGCTGTCGCGCCGACACTGTTCTACTTCGCCCCGAAGAACATCTGGGTGCTCGCCTACCAGTGGGGCGGTACCGCGTTCTCCTACCGGACGTCGAGCGACCCCACCAATGTGAACGGGTGGTCGTCGCCGCAGACGCTCTTCGCCGGAAGCATCTCGGGTTCCGGCACGGGACCCATCGACCAGACGCTCATCGGTGACAGCACCACCATGTACCTGTTCTTCGCCGGGGACAACGGCAAGATCTACCGGGCCAGCATGCCCATCGGGAACTTCCCGGGCAGCTTCGGTACGTCATCGACAGTGATCATGAGCGACTCGACCAACAACCTCTTCGAAGGGGTCCAGGTCTACAAGGTCCAGGGCCAGAACCAGTACCTCATGCTGGTCGAGGCGATCGGCTCGCAGGGCCGCTACTTCCGCTCGTTCACGGCCAGCAGCCTGGGCGGCTCCTGGACGCCGCAGGCCGCTAGCGAGAGCAGCCCCTTCGCGGGCAAGGCCAACAGCGGCGCCACCTGGACCAACGACATCAGTCACGGGGATCTGGTGCGCAACAACCCCGACCAGACCATGACCATCGATCCCTGCAACCTTCAGCTGCTCTACCAGGGGCGTGCCCCGAACTCCGGCGGCGACTACGGCCTCCTGCCGT
This sequence comes from Micromonospora sp. NPDC004551, assembly GCF_040609975.1. NCBI lineage: Bacteria > Bacillati > Actinomycetota > Actinomycetes > Micromonosporales > Micromonosporaceae > Micromonospora > Micromonospora sp. NPDC004551. Next base: position 137,777 of record NZ_JBEXLM010000010.1, read on the forward strand.
ACCGGCCGGGCGTCCTGACGCTGCAGCGTTAGTGGCGTGACACAGGGTGAGGTTGGGCGGGCTCGGTGCACGGCCGGGCCCGCCCGGCGCCGGCTACCGGGACGCCTGCTTCGGCGGGCGGGATCGGGCCTGGGCGTACACTGGCGCTGGCCTCGTGCCGGGCTGCCCTGGACGCTCGGCCAGGCCGGGTGCAGGGCTGGGGATGGTGCGTCCGGCCGCTCCGGCGTCGACCGCCGGAGCGCGGCCGGGGCTTGGCGGGGAGGGTGAGGGCCGTGCGGGGTCCCGCGATGACGGACGTGGCCCGCCTTGCGGGGGTTTCCCATCAGACCGTGTCGCGGGTGCTCAACGGGCATCCCAACGTCCGTGAGCAGACGCGCCTGCGGGTGCAGGCCGCGATCACCGAGCTGGGCTACCGGCCGAACCGGGCCGCTCGTGCCCTGGTGACCGGCCGATCGCAGGTCATCGGGGTGGTCGCGCAGAACACCACCCTGTACGGCCCGGCGTCGTTGCTGGCCGCGCTGGAGCAGACCGCCGCCGAGGAGGGTTTCGCGGTCACCGTGGGCAGCGTGCGGGACCTGGACCGGGTTTCCATCTCCGCGGCGGTGGAGCGGCACCTGGCGCACCGGGTGGCGGGAATCGTGGTGATCGCTCCGGTCGAGTCGGCCGGTGAGGCGCTGGAGCACCTGCCGAAGGACGTCCCGCTGGTGACGGTCGACGGCGATCCCCGCCGCCCCGTCCCGTTGGTGACGGTGGACCAGGAGGCGGGCGCGCGGGAGGCCACGCGGCACCTGCTGGAGGCGGGGCACCGCACGGTGTGGCACGTGTCCGGCCCGGCCGACTGGTTCGACAGCGCCGGGCGCATCGAGGGCTGGCGGGAGGCGTTGCGTGCGGCCGGGGCCGAGGTGCCACCCCTGGTGCCGGGGGACTGGTCGGCGGCGTCGGGCTACCGGTGCGGGCAGATGCTGGCGCGGATGCCCGAGGTGACCGCGATCTTCACGGCCAACGACCATCTGGCGCTGGGCGTGCTGCGGGCGCTGCACGAGTACGGCCGACGGGTGCCCGACGAGATCAGCGTGGTGGGATTCGACGACGTGCCGGAGGCGGCGTACTTCATCCCGCCGTTGACCACGGTCCGGCCGGACTTCGCCGCCGTGGCGCAGGCCAGCCTCGACCTGCTGCTCGCGCAGATCGAGTCGGGTGCGGTCGGCGAGTTGCGGCAGACCGTCGCGCCGACCCTCATCTCCCGGCAGAGCGTGGCCGCCCCGCCCCGGTGACCTCGCGCGGCCGGGGGCGGCCGCAGGTCGCGCCGGACCGGCGGGGCGGTGCACTCCCAGGTGATGGCGGGGGTGCCGGCCTTTCGGCGTTCAGCCACTCGGGACCGGTTGGCTGGCGTCAGATGTGATCGTTCACAGGCGACGGATGACCCCGGCGTGCTGTGCTTCCGGCGCCATCACCTCCGTGTTACCGGACTGTTGCCGTCGCATCTTGACCGCCGCCGATGTGAGCGCTAACAATGTGACCCACGGCACGCGGAGGTGGACATGGTGGGTGTGGACGGAGCGGGGGACCGCTACGTCGTCGGGATCGACTTCGGGACACTGTCGGGCCGGGCGTTGGTGGTCCGGGTCGGTGACGGGGCGGAACTCGGCACCGCGGTCCACGCGTACCGGCACGGGGTGATCGAGTCCAGCCTCCCGGGCGGGGTGCCACTCCCGCCCGACTGGGCCCTTCAGGACCCCGAGGACTATCGCGACGTGCTGCGCCACGCGGTGCCGGCCGCCGTGGCCGCCGCCGGGGTCGACCCGGCCCGGGTGATCGGTGTCGCCACCGACTTCACCGCCTGCACCGTCCTGCCCACCCTGGTGGACGGCACCCCACTCTGCGAGGTGCCGGAGCTGCGAAACCGGCCGCACGCCTGGGTGAAGCTGTGGAAGCACCACGCCGGGCAACCGCACGCCGACCGGATCAACGCCCTCGCGCGCGAACGCCGCGAGACCTGGCTCCACCGGTACGGCGGCAAGATCTCCGCCGAGTGGCAGTTCGCCAAGGGCCTGCAACTCCTCGACGAGGACCCGGAGACCTACCGCCACGCCGCGCGGTTCGTCGAGGCGGCCGACTGGATCGTCTGGCAGCTGTGCGGAGCGGAGACGCGCAACATCTGCACCGCCGGCTACAAGGGGATCCGCCAGGACGGCCGATACCCGTCCCGGGACTTCCTGGCCGCGCTCGACCCGGGGTTCGCCGACTTCGTCGACAAGCTGGACGGCCCGTTGCTGCCCATGGGCGCCCGGGCCGGTGGCCTGACCGCCCAGGCCGCGGCCTGGACCGGGCTGCCCGAGGGCATCGCCGTCGCGGCCGGCAACGTCGACGCCCACGTCACCGCCGCCTCCGCGCAGGCCCTGGTGCCCGGCCACCTGGTCGCCATCATGGGCACCTCCACCTGCCACGTGGTCAACGGCGCCGAGCTGGCGGAGGTGCCCGGCATGTGCGGCGTCGTCGAGGGTGGACTGAGCCCCGGAGCCTGGGGGTACGAGGCCGGTCAGAGCGGCGTCGGCGACATCTTCGGCTGGTTCGTCGAGCACGCCGCGCCGGCCGGCGCGGACTCGCACCAGCGCCTCTCCGAGCTGGCCGCGGCGCAGCCGGTCGGCGCCCACGGGCTGATCGCGCTGGACTGGTGGAACGGCAACCGCTCGTTGCTGGTCAACCACGACCTGAGCGGCCTCGTCGTGGGGCTGACACTGGCCACCCGGCCGGCGGACGTCTACCGCGCGCTGCTGGAGGCGACGGCCTACGGCACCCGCATGATCATCGAAGCGTTCGTCGCGGCGGGGGTGCCGGTCCGGGAGCTGGTGATGGCGGGCGGCCTGACCGCCAACCGGCTGCTCATGCAGATCTACAGCGACGTCACCAACCGGCCGTTGAGCCTCATCGGGTCTGCGCAGGGACCGGCGTTGGGCTCGGCGATCCACGCAGCGGTCGCCGCCGGCGCCTACCCGGACGTCTACGCGGCCTCGGCCGCGATGGGCCGGGTCGACCGCGACACCTACCGGCCGGACCCCGACCGGGCGCGGGCCTACGACGCGCTCTACGCCGAGTACCGGTCCCTGCACGACCACTTCGGACGCGGCGGCAGCGACGTCATGTCCCGCCTGCGCGCGATCCGCAACGCCGCCGTCGAGTCGACGGCGGCACCGGTCCCCCCGATGGAGGTGGTCGCATGAGCGCCGAGCTCGATCAGCAGCTCCGGCGGCTGCGGGAGAGCGTCGCCCGGTTGCACGGCGAACTCACCCGCCACCGGCTGGTCGCCTGGACGGCGGGCAACGTCTCCGCCCGCGTGCCCGGCCACAACCTGATGGTGATCAAGCCGAGCGGCGTCGACTACGACGACCTCGCCCCGGAGAACATGGTCGTGTGCGACCTCGACGGCGTCGTGGTCGAGGGTGACCTCACGCCGTCGAGCGACACCGCCGCCCACGCCTACGTCTACCGCGCCCTGCCCGAGGTGGGCGGCGTGGTGCACACCCACAGCGCGTACGCGACGGCCTGGGCGGCCCGCGGTGAGCCGATCCCCTGCCACCTCACGGCCCAGGCCGACGAGTTCGGCGGTGAGATCCCGATCGGCCCGTTCGCCCTGATCGGCGGCGACGACATCGGCAAGGGGATCGTGGCGACCCTCGCCGGGCACCGCTCGCCGGCGGTGCTCATGCGCAACCACGGCGTCTTCACCATCGGCCGCGACGCCCGCGCCGCGGTGAAGGCCGCGGTGATGTGTGAGGACATCGCCCGCACCGCGCACCTGGCCCGGGCGCTCGGCGCGCCGCTGCCGATGGCGGCGGCCGACGTCGACGCCCTGCACCACCGCTACCAGACCGTCTACGGACAGCGACCCCCCTCACCGGCGAGCCCCTGACGGCCGCCCCGATCGCGCGGCCGTTCCCCGGACCGGTCGCGTCGCACCACCCACCACCAGCGCAGGCCGTGCGTCCACGGGGGCGCGCGGCCTCTCAGAACGCTTACCCCGAGGAGATTTGCGGTGAAGAGAATGAGGACACACCCGCGGTCCCGCAAGGTCATCGCGGTGCTCACCGCCGCGCTGCTCGCCACCGGCGCGGCGGCCTGCGGCAACAGCGACACGGGCGGCAACGGCGGCGGCGACGACAAGATCACACTCGGCTTCTCCCAGGTCGGCGCGGAAAGCGGCTGGCGTACGGCGAACACCACCTCGATCAAGGAGGCCGCGACGGAGGCCGGGATCGACCTGAAGTTCGACGACGCCCAGCAGAAGCAGGAGAACCAGATCAAGGCCATCCGCAACTTCATCCAGCAGAAGGTCGACGTGATCGCCTTCTCGCCGGTGGTGGAGTCCGGATGGGACACCGTCCTCAAGGAGGCCAAGGACGCCAAGATCCCGGTCATCCTCACCGACCGGTCGGTCGACTCGGCCGACAAGTCCCTCTACAAGACCTTCCTCGGATCGGACTTCGTGAAGGAGGGCCGGCTCGCGGGGGAGTGGCTGGTGCAGAAGGAGCAGGCGGCCGCCGGCCCGGTCAACATCGTCGAGCTGCAGGGCACGACCGGTTCGGCGCCGGCGAACGACCGGAAGAAGGGCTTCGCCGAGGCGATCGCGGCCAACCCGAACCTCAAGATCATCGCTTCGCAGTCCGGTGACTTCACCCGTGCGGGCGGGAAGCAGGTGATGGAGCAGTTCCTGAAGGCCAACCCGAAGATCGACGTGCTGTTCGCGCACAACGACGACATGGGCCTGGGCGCGCTGGAGGCGATCACCGCAGCCGGGAAGATGCCTGGCAAGGACATCACCATCATCACGGTCGACGCGGTCAAGGACGGCATGCAGGCCCTCGCCGACGGCAAATTCAACTTCATCGCCGAGTGCAGCCCGCTGCTCGGTCCCCAGCTCATGGACCTGGTCAAGAAGGTGCACGACGGCGAGGAGGTCCCCGCCCGGATCGAGACCCAGGAGACCACCTTCACCCAGGAGCAGGCGAAGGAAGCACTCCCGAACCGCAAGTACTGACTCCGACCGCGGAGGCCGGGCCCCGGCGTCCCGGAAGCGGCGGCCGGGCCCCAAGGCCCGGCCGCCGCGCCGACACCGCGCACGGCCGCACCGACCAGAAAGGCCCGGTGGCATGACAGGTAGCGATCCAGTGCTGACGATGACCGGGATCAGCAAGTCCTTCCCCGGGGTACGCGCGCTCGACACCGTGGACTTCCGCCTCTTCCCCGGCGAGGTGCACGCCCTGATGGGCGAGAACGGCGCCGGCAAGTCCACCCTGATCAAGGTCTTGACCGGCGTCTACGGCGCCGACCACGGCACGGTCACGCTCGGCGGCGAGCAGGTGTCGTTCGCCGGCCCGATGCAGGCCACCGCCGCCGGGGTGAGCACCGTCTACCAGGAGGTCAACCTCTGCACCAACCTCTCCGTGGCGGAGAACATCTTCATCGGCCGGGAGCCACGCCGGCTCGGCGCCGTCCGGTGGGGTGAGATGCGCCGCCGGGCCCGCGGCCTGCTCGCCCGGCTCGACCTGGACATCGACGTAAACGCACAACTCGGCGGCTACTCGCTGGCCGTGCAGCAGATGGTGGCGATCGCCCGCGCCATCGACATCGAGGCCCGGGTGCTGGTCCTGGACGAGCCCACCTCCAGCCTCGACGCGGGCGAGGTCGCGCAGCTGTTCCGGGTCATGCGGCAGCTACGCGACGACGGCATCGCGATCCTGTTCGTCACCCACTTCCTCGACCAGGTCTACGGCATCGCCGACCGGATCACGGTGCTGCGCAACGGCCAGCTCGTCGGCGAGTACGCGACGAGCGAGCTGCCCCAGCTCAGCCTGGTGGAGAAGATGATCGGCAAGGAACTGCGCGTGCTGGAGCGGCTCGACGAGCAGTCCCGGCAGGACGCCGACCCCTCGGGGGCGAGCACGCCGCTGCTGGACGTGCGCGAGCTGGGCCGCCGGTCCGCGGTCGCTCCCTTCAGCCTCGCCATCCGGGAGGGGGAGGTGGTCGGCCTCGCCGGCCTGCTCGGCTCGGGCCGTACCGAGGTGGCGCGGCTGCTGTTCGGCGCCGACCGCGCCGACCACGGCAGCGTCCGGGTGCACGGCACGCCCACGTCGCTGCGTACGCCGGTGGCCGCCATCGGCCACGGCATCGGCTTCTGCTCGGAGAACCGGCGGGCCGAGGGGATCGTCGCCGACCTTTCGGTGCGGGAGAACATCATCCTCGCCCTGCAGGCCGCCCGGGGCTGGCTGCGGCCCGTGCCCCGCCGGCGGCAGGACGAGTTGGTCGACCGCTACGTGCGGTCCCTCAGCATCCGGCCGGCGGACCCCGACATCCCGGTGGGCAACCTCTCCGGCGGCAACCAGCAGAAGGTGCTGCTCGCGCGCTGGCTCATCACGGAGCCGCGCCTGCTGATCCTCGACGAGCCGACCCGGGGCATCGACATCGGCGCGAAGACCGAGATCCAGCGGCTGGTCGCCCAGCTCGCCGACGGCGGCATGGCGGTGCTGTTCGTCTCCGCCGAGCTGGAGGAGGTGCTCCGCCTCAGCCACACCATCGCCGTGATGCGCGACCGCGAGATGGTCGCGCAATTCGCCAACGACCAGACCGTCGACGCCGACCGGATCATGCAGAGCATCGCCGCCGGCGCGGGGCACGAGGGGGTGCCGTCATGAGCAACCGAAGCGCCGGCTATCGGGCGCTGGCGGCGCACCGGCTCTTCTGGCCGGTCGTCGTCCTCGTCGTCCTGCTGGTCGCCAACACCGTCTACCGTCCCGGCTTCCTGTCCGTGCAGATGCGCGACGGGCACCTGTACGGCAGCCTCATCGACATCCTGCGCCTGAGCGCACCGCTGATCCTGGTCGCGCTCGGCATGACGCTGGTGATCGCCACCGGCGGCATCGACCTGTCGGTCGGCTCGCTCTGCGCGATCAGCGGCGCCATCGCCTGTCTCCACATCAGCCGGCAGCCCGACCAGAACAGCGTCGGCGGCGTGCTGACCGCGCTGGCCCTGGGGCTGGGGGTGGCCCTGGTGCTCGGCGCCTGGAACGGCGTGCTGGTCGCCGTCATCGGCATCCAGCCGATCATCGCCACGCTGATCCTCATGGTCGCCGGGCGGGGCCTCGCCCAGCTCATCACCGAGGGGCAGATCCTGACCATCAACTCCGGCCCGTACAAGGCCATCGGCGTCGGTCACCTGCTGACCCTGCCGCTGGCCATCTTCCTCGCCCTGGCCGTGGCCCTGCTGGTCGCCGCGGTGACCCGGCGGACCGCCCTCGGCCTGATCATCGAGTCGGTCGGGGGCAACGCCCGGGCCAGCCGCCTGGCGGGCATCCGGTCCGCGCGGATCACGTTCCTCGTCTACGTGATCAGCGCGGCCTGCGCCGCGGTCGCCGGCTTCATGATGACCGCCAACGTGTCCAGCGCCGACGGCAACGCGGCCGGCCTCTGGGTCGAGCTCGACGCCATCCTCGCCGTGGTCATCGGCGGCACCTCGCTCGCCGGCGGCCGGTTCTCCCTGAGCGGCACCATCCTCGGCGCGCTGCTCATCCAGACCCTCACCACCACGGTGTACGCCATGAACATCTCGCCCCAGACCTCGCTGCTGTTCAAGGCGGTCGTGGTCATCGCGGTCTGCCTCATCCAGGCGCCGGGCTTCCGGGCCCGCTTCGCCCGACGCCGGGCCCCGGCGGCCGCCCCCACCCCCCTGGCCGAGCAGCCGAAGGAGCAGGTGCCGGCATGACGACCCTGTCCCTCATGGCCACCCGCACCTGGTCGCGGCTGCCGCGCCGACACGTCCCGGTCCTGGCCACCCTCGCGCTGCTGCTCGTCCTGTACGGCGTCGGCGTCTCCCAGTACCGCGCGTTCTCGAACATCCAGGTGATCTTCAACGTCTTCATCGACAACGGCTTCCTGCTGGTCGTCGCGGTCGGGATGACGTTCGTGATCCTCACCGGCGGCATCGACCTCTCCGTCGGCTCGGTCGTCGCGATGACCGCGATGGTGTCGGCGTTCCTGTTGCGGGAGGGGCTGCCCGCCGCGCTGGTGCTACTCATCGCGTTGCTCATCGGGCCGACGCTCGGGTTCCTGATGGGCTGCGTGATCCACTTCTTCGACATCCAGCCGTTCATCGTCACCCTCGCCGGGATGTTCTTCGCCCGCGGAATGTGCACGTTCATCAGCGGCTCGTCGATCCCGATCACCGACGGGTTCTGGACCAGGATGTCACAGCAACGCATCGGCGACCCCGGCGGCAACTTCGTCTCGATCAGCGTGCTCATCGCCTTCGCGGTGGTCGCCGTCGCCGCGTACACGCTGGCCTACACCCGGCTGGGCCGCAACGTGTACGCCATCGGCGGCAACCCGCAGTCGGCGCTGCTGATGGGGCTTCCGGTGGGGCGGACCCGGATCGCCGTCTACACCGTCAGCGGTCTCTGCGCGGCGATCGGCGGCATCCTGCTCTCCTTCTACACCCTCTCCGGCGCGCCGCTGATCGCCGTCGGCATGGAGCTGGACGTCATCGCCGCCGTGGTGATCGGCGGGACCGTGCTCACCGGCGGCTCCGGCTACGTCTTCGGCACCGTGCTCGGCGTGCTGGTCCTCGGCGTCATCCAGACACTGATCACCTTCGACGGCAGCCTCAACTCCTGGTGGACCAAGATCGTGATCGGCGGCCTGCTCTTCGCGTTCATCCTGCTCCAACGTCTGATCGGAATCCGCTACAAGTGACCGACCATCTCGCGGAAGGCAACCCCATGGCATCGCACGCTGGGCCTGAGATCTGGTTCCTGACCGGCAGTCAGGCCATGTACGGCGAGGACACCCTTCGCCAGGTGGCCGACCAGTCGCGGCAGATCGCGGCGGCGCTCGACGACTCGCCGCACATCCCGGCGCGCGTCGTCTGGAAGCCGGTCCTGACCACCAGCGGAGACATCCTGCGGGTCTGCCGCGACGCCGCCGCGCAGGGAGCCGTCGGCGTGATCGCGTGGATGCACACCTTCTCGCCGGCGAAGATGTGGATCGCCGGCCTGGACGCGCTGCGGACGCCGCTGCTGCACCTGCACACCCAGGCCAACGTCCGGCTGCCCTGGGACGAGATCGACATGGACTTCATGAACCTCAACCAGGCCGCGCACGGCGACCGGGAGTTCGGGTTCATCCAGACGCGCCTCGGGGTGGCCCGCAAGACCGTCGCCGGGCACGTCACCGACCCGCGCGTGGTGGCGCGGGTGGGCGCCTGGGCGCGGGCGGCGATCGGCTGGTCGGCGATGCGGTCCCTGCGGCTGGCCCGCTTCGGCGACAACATGCGCGACGTGGCGGTGACCGAGGGCGACAAGGTGGAGGCGGAGCTGCGCTTCGGGGTCTCGGTGAACACCTACGGGGTGAACGACCTCGTCCAGGTGGTCGGCGAGGTCACCGACGCCCAGGTGGACGAGCTAATCAAGGAGTACGACGACAGCTACCGCATGGTGCCCGGGCTGCGGCCCGGCGGCGACCGGCACGACTCGCTGCGCTACGCCGCCCGGTTGGAGCTCGGCCTGCGCGCCTTCCTCGAAGCAGGTGGCTTCCGCGCCTTCACCACCAACTTCGAGGACCTGGGCGGCCTGCGCCAGCTGCCCGGCATCGCGGTGCAGCGACTGATGGCCGACGGCTACGGCTTCGGCGGGGAGGGCGACTGGAAGACCTCCGTCCTGGTGCACACGCTCAAGGCGATGGCGGTCGGCGTCGACGGCGGCACCTCCTTCATGGAGGACTACACCTACGACCTCGCCCCGGGCCGGGAACTGGTCCTGGGCGCGCACATGCTGGAGGTGTGCCCGAGCATCGCCGCGGACGTGCCCTCGGTGGAGATCCATCCGCTGAGCATCGGCGGCCGGGAGGACCCGGTCCGGCTCGTCTTCGACGCCCGGCCCGGTCCCGCGGTCGTGCTCGGCCTGGCCGACATGGGCGAGCGGTTCCGCCTCGTCGCCAACGAGGTCGACGTCGTGGCGCCGCCGCAACCGCTGCGCCGGCTGCCGGTCGCCCGGGCCGTCTGGCGCCCCCGCCCGCACCTGGCCGGCTCCGCCGAGGCGTGGATCACCGCCGGCGCACCGCACCACACCGTGCTCTCGCAGGCCGTGGGAGTGGAGGAGCTGCACGACCTGGCCGAGATGAGCCGCACCGAGCTGCTCGTCATCGACGCCGGCACGGACCCGCGCCGCTTCGCCGAGGAGATCCGCTGGAACCAGGCGTACTACCGGCTCGCGCGGGGGTTCTGAGGCGGGCGGTCAGGTGGCCAGGGCGGCAGCCAGCCGCAGGGTCGCTGCCCGTAGCCGGTCCGCCCCGATGTCGTCGAGGACGGCGCGCACATGCTCGGCGGCAAGCGTCGCGAGCAGGGCGTGCGCGTCCGCGGCCGGATCCGGACGGCCGGCGAGGAGCAGGGTCACGTGCCGGTGCCAGAACCGGTACGCCCCGATCCGGTAGCGGGCGCCGGGCGCGGCGGTCTCCGAGATCCGGACCAGGTCGAGGTGGCCGAGCAGATAGTCCAGGTACGCCTCGACGAAGGCGTGCAGGCGGTCCCGTGCCGGGGGCGACGCCCCGGCCGGACCGGGCCCGAGCGGCGCGGGACCGAACAGGATCGCCTCCTGCAGCGTGCGTTCCTGGGTGTCGAGGAGGGCGGTGGCGAGCCCCGCCTTGTCCCCGAAGCGCCGGAACAGGGTGCCCTTGCCCACTCCCGCCGCGGCGGCCACCGCCTCCATGGAGACGCCCTCGACGCCGTGCTCGCGGAAGAGGGCCGCGGCGGCGTCCAGCACGGCGGCGCGGTTGCGGGCGGCGTCCGCCCGCTCGCGCGGGGGTGTCGTACGCAACTCGACGAGTTCGGCCGGGGGAGTGGCGTAAGCGGACTGCGGTCCGCTATCGTTCCGAGGCATAAACGGACTGTAGTCCACTTCTCTGGAGGTTGTCATGACTGCCCGCATCACCCGCGAGGAACTGCGCACCGCCGTCGACGCCGGGACCGTGACGGTCGTCGACGCTCTCGGCGGCGACTACTACGCCCGGCAGCACCTGCCCGGCGCCATCCCGCTGGTCGAGGCCGACGTGGACGAGCGCGCCGGTGAGCTGCTGCCGGACCGCAACGCGCCCATCGTCACCTACTGCTCCAACCCGGCCTGCCCGAACAGCGGCCGGGTGGCCGACCGCCTCACCGCGCTCGGCTACACGGACGTCCGCAAGTACGCCGAGGGCATCGAGGACTGGGTGGGCGCCGGCCTGCCCACCGAGTCCGGCGCGCTCACCCGTTGAGCCGGCGCGGGGAGGTCGTGCCCGCGACCTCCCCGCGCGATCCGCCCGCGCCGCCGGATCCTCCTCCGGTGGCTAGGGCGTCTCGCCCCGCACGGACCGGTCGGCGGCGCGGCGCAGGCGGTCGTGCCGGGGGAGGTCCTCGGGGGCCGGCATCCGTTGCAGGTCCTCCGTCTCCTGGATCAGGTAGTGCGGCCGGCGTTTGGTCTCGTAGTAGATCCGGCCGATGTACTCCCCGATGACGCCGAGGATCATCATCTGGATCCCGCCGAGGCCGATCACGCTGACGATGATGGTGGTGTAGCCGGGGACGTCGATGCCCTTCTCGACGGCGTCGGCCACCACCCAGATCATGTAGCCCAGCGCGATCAGCGTGAGGAACAGGCCGCCGTAGATGGCCAGTCGCAGCGGCCGGTTGTTGAACGACAGGAGACCGTCGAACGCGTAGTTGAAGAGCTTGCCGAACGTCCACCGGCTCCGGCCGGCCTGGCGTGTCTCGTTGCGGTGCGCGACCACGACGGTCCGGAACCCGATCCAGGAGAACAGCCCCTTGGAGAACCGGTTGTATTCCGGCATGGCCAGCACGGCGTCCACCGCGAGGCGGGACAGCAGCCGGAAGTCACCCGCCCCGTCCAGCAGCCGTACGTCGATCCACCAGTTGACCACCCGGTAGAAGGACCGTGAGGCCAGCATCCGCAGGAACCGGTCACCATGCCGGTCCCGGCGGGCGATCACCTGGTCGAACCCCTGGCGATACAGCGCCACCATGTCGGGCAGCAACCGCGGCGGGTGCTGGAGGTCGGCGTCCATGATGACCACGGCGTCCCCGGTGGCACGCTCCAGGCCGGCCAGCATCGCCGCCTCCTTGCCGAAGTTCCGGCTCAGCGACGTGTACCGCACCGACGGGTCGCGGGCGGCCAGCCGGCGCAGCGCCACGAGGGTGCCGTCCGCGCTCCCGTCGTCGACGTAGACCACCTCGACGTCGACGTCGGACAACTCGGCCAGCGCGGCGGTCACCGCCCGGTGCAGCCCCTCCACCGACGCTTCCTCGTTGAAGCAGGGCACCACCACCGACAGCCGCACGTCGTCACCCCGCCCGGTCAGAGGTGGTAGACCAGCACGCCATCGCGCTCCTCCCGGGTGATGCCCAGCCCGTCGACCGGCCGGGCCGCGATGCCCTCCCACGGCGTACCGGCCGCCCGGTCGGGCAGGGCCACCACCGACCGGATCCCGATCCCGCGCAGGTAGGCCACGCTGGCCGGATCGGGGAAGGAGGTCGCCGCCACCCGGGTCTGCGCAAGGCTGACCGGCTCGAAGCCGGCCAGCCCGTTGGCCACCCGGGGGAACCCGTCGGTCGTCCACAGCATGTAGTGCAGATCGTTCGTGCCGCCGATCGGCAGCAGCAGGACAGGTTCCTCCGCCACCCGCATCGCGGCCGGCGGCCGCGGCACCACCGGGTGCGGCGTGCGGTTGACCCCCTCCACCGCGACCAGGGCCAGCGGCACCAGGAGGGCCGCCGGTGCCAGGACCCGGGTCCACCTGCCGGTGGGCGCTCGTCGCGCCGGCTCGGCGAACGTCGTCACCAGCCCGGCCGCCAGCACCGCCAGCAGCAGGCTGGTCCAGTGCATCATCCGGCCCGGTGTCCGCAGCGCGTCCCAGCCGGGCAGGTGCCGGGACAGCGTGAGGTAGCCGGGGTCGCCGTCGCCACCCAGCGTGGCGCCGAGGCCCAGCAGCACCGTCACGAGGACGCCGAGCCCCAGCGCGACCCGTTGCCGGACCGGGTAGACCGAGACGAACAGGCCCGCCATGGCCATCCCGATCAGGGCCATCCCGGGCAGCAACGCCATCTCGGGGGGCCAGGACAACTGTTCCCGGGCCGCCGCGTGCGGCTCACCCCACAACCAGGAGTCCGCCGGAGCGGTGACGAAGCCGATCAGCGGCGGCGAGAACATCTCCGTCCAGTCCAGGGATCGCACGGCCTGCGGATTGAGGTCCACGACCCGCAGGTAGACCAGCCCCAGCAGCAGCGTGACCGCGCCGAACACGAGCCCGCCGGCCAGATCCGCCAGCAGCAACCGGCGGCCGAACGGGAGCCGCTCCCGTCGCCGCCACCACGACCAGCCGTAGCTGCCGGCGGCCACCAGCACCACGGCGAGCAGGAAGTAGACCAGTGGCAGCCCGATGCCGAAGCCCAGGCTGACCTGCCAGGCGGCGACGATCCACCCGCCCAGTGCCCACCCCGGCCGGCGCCGCTCCGGGCGGTACCCGTGCCGCAACGACCAGCCGTGACCGCGCGCCAGCATCGCCAGGGACAGCGCGATCCCCCCGCTGGACAGGATGTTCAGGTGACCCGCGTGCGCCAGCCGCCACGGCGCGTACGCCCACGCGACCCCGGCGACCGCGCCGCCCCAACGGCCCGCGCCGAGCTGCCGGACCAGCGCGTACGCCCCGACGAACGCCAACGCGTGCACCAGCACGTACAGGACGTTGTAGCGGACCAGGGCGGCCTCGAAGCCCGAGCCGAGCGCACCCAGCGGGGCGTACCCGAGGAGCGTGTCGCTGTAGGCGAACGTGTACCTCTCGGGATAGAACGTGTTCGAGTGCCAGAGGTCGAACGGGTGGCTCAGCAGGGCGTGGCCTGACCAGGCCACCTGCCACGCCTGCAACGTCGGATCGCCGAGGTCGCCCGGAACCGTGCTCGCCGGATGCCGCATGGTGGGCCAGGTCAGCACCACGGCGAGCAGCAGCGCACCGACCGCCGCGGCGGTCCATTCGTGGCGCAACCAACGCCACCGGGCCAGGTGGTCACGGTGGGGCGCGGCGGGGGCCGGGGGGTGGCCGTCGCGCGCGGCGGCCGGCGGGCCGTCGGCGGCTCGGGTGGACATGAATATGCATGATCCTCGATGTTGGGCGCGTTGTCGACGGGTGGTCCGAGATGTGGACCCGGGACGCCGGCCATAGGCGTTGGCTATGACTGCGGTCCGGGAATGCCGGCTACCGGAGACCACCTCCCGCGCGAAGCCTGGAACCGTGATCGTTCTTGCTGACGCGCCCAGCCGTCGCCGCACGCCCGTCAGGGCCACCGGGCTCGGCGCGGCGGTGTTGCTGGGTCTCGCCGCGACGGTCGCCGGCACGCTGGTACCCGTGGTCGGCGCCCCCGTCTTCGCCGTCGTCGCCGGGGTCCTGCTGAGCCCGCTGACGCGGCGCCGGTCCGCGGCGATGGCGCCGGGGCTGAACCTGGCCAAGGGCCCGGTGCTGCAGTTGTCGGTCGTGTTCCTCGGCGCTCAGCTGTCGCTCGGGCAGGTGCTGTCGGTGGGCGCGGGGTCGTTGCCGGTGATGCTGGGCACGCTCGCGGTGTGCCTGCTGCTGGCCTGGTCGGTGGGGCGGCGGCTCGGCGTTCCCCGCGATCTGCGCACGCTGATCGGTGTCGGCACCGGCATCTGCGGCGCCTCCGCCATCGCGGCCACGACACCGGCGATCCGGGCGAAGAGCAACGACGTGGCGTACGCGATCTCGACGATCTTCCTCTTCAACGTGGCGGCCGTGCTGGTGTTTCCGCCGCTCGGGCACGCGCTGGGGCTGAGCGCGCACGAGTTCGGGCTCTTCGCGGGCACCGCCGTCAACGACACCAGTTCGGTGGTGGCCGCCGCGGGCGTGTACGGCCCGGACGCCGCCGGATACGCCGTGGTCGTCAAGCTCGTCCGTACCCTGATGATCATCCCGGTCGTCCTCGTCCTCACCACCCTGACCCGCCGCGGCGCGGACCTGCCGGAGACCTCGAAGGCCCGCCTCGCCGCCTCCCTCGTGCCCTGGTTCCTGGTCGCCTTCCTCGCCGTGGCCGCCCTGAACACCGCTGGGCTGATCCCGGCCACCGCGCAGGCCGCCCTGCACCAGGCGGCGCTGCTGTTCATCGCGGTCGCCCTCGCCGGCGTCGGCCTCTCCACCGACGTGGCCGCCCTCCGCCGCACCGGCGCCCGGCCGCTGCTGCTCGGCCTGATCCTCTGGGCCGCGGTCAGCGCGACCAGCCTGGGCCTGCAGTTCCTGCTGGCTCGATGACGAGGTGCGGGACGGGCCGGACGGTGCAGCACCTGTGACAGACTGCGCGGGATGCCACTGCCGCCCTGGATAAGCGACCTGCCGGCGCTCGACCTCCTGCTGTCCGTCGCCGAGACGGGAAGCGTCGGGCGCGCGGCGCAGGCGCACGGGATCAGCCAGCCCAGCGCCAGCGCGCGACTGGCGAAGCTGGAGCGGCGGCTCGGCGTACCGCTGCTGGTGCGGTCGCGGCGCGGGAGCCTCCTCACGCCCGCCGGCGAGACGGTCGTCGCCTGGTCGCGCACCGTCATCGACGCCGCGCAGACCCTCGCCGACGGAGTTCTCACGCTGCGCGCCGACCGGCAGGCACGGCTGCGTATCGCGGCGAGCCTCACCGTGGCCGAGTACCTGCTGCCGGCCTGGCTGCTGGGCCTGCGCCGCACCCATCCCGGGCTGGACATCTCGGCCGACGTGGCGAACAGCCACGGCGTCGTCGAGGCGGTCCGCTCGGGCGCGGCGGACCTCGGGTTCGTCGAGTCACCCGACATCCCCGCCGACCTGACCGCCCGCGTCGTGGGCGACGACCGGCTCGCCCTGGTCGTCGCCGCCGGCTACCCCCTCGCCGCGCACGCCTGGCGCGCACTACGGCCCACCGATCTCGCCGACCAGCCACTGCTGCTGCGCGAACCGGGCTCCGGCACCCGCGATACGTTCCTGAACGCGATCGCGCACGCCCTCGGCTTCGCGCCGTCGCTGCCGCACGCCATCACCCTCGGCTCGACCACCACGATCCTCGCCACGGTCCGCGCCGGTGGCGGCATCGGTGTGATTAGCGCCCGTGCGGCCGCGCCTGCCGTCGCCGCGGGAGAGCTGGTCGAGCTCCGGGTCGAGGGCCTCCCACTGACCCGCCCGCTGCACGCCCTCTGGCTGGGCCGCACCCCGACCGCCCTCGGCGCGGAACTGCTGGCGATCGCCGCGGCCGCCTCCGCGGACTGACGGCCGGCCGGCTCCACCGGGGCAGGGGACCGGAGGGGGCGGTCAGCCCGGCCGGTGCACGCCCGCGTCGCGTGCCCGGGCCACCGCCTGCGCCCGGTCGGCGACGCCGAGCTTGAGCAGGATGTTCGAGACGTGGTTCTGGACGGTCTTCGTGCTGATCCCGACCCGGGCCGCGACGGCCTGGTTGGACTGCCCGGCGGCCATCCGCGCGAGGATGTCGAACTCCCGGTCGGTGAGCTGCGGGAACGGTCTGGCTGGGCCGGTCTCGGTGAGCGCCGCGAGCATCCGGTCGGCGACCCCCGAGTCGAAGATGGCCTGGTCGGCGTGGACGGCGCGGACCGCGCGGATGATCTCCTCGGGTTCGGCGTCCTTGAGCAGGTAGCCCCGCGCTCCGGCGCGTACCGCCTGGCGGACCATGACGTGGTCGGAGTGCATGGTGAGCACCAGCACCCGGGTCCGCGGGTTCTGGCTGCGGATCTGCTCGGTGGCCTCGACCCCGCCCCCGCCGGGCATGTGCAGGTCGATGATCGCCACGTCAGGATCGTGTTCGCGGACCGTCGCCACCGTCCCGGCGGTGTCCGCCGCCTCGGCCACCACGGCGATCCCGGGCACGCTGTCGAGGAGCCGGTGCAGCCCCATCCGGAAGACGTGATGGTCGTCGGCGATCACCACCCGCAGATCGCTCATCGCCGCCCTCCGGCCGGGAAGACCGCCGCCACCCGGGTGCCGCCACCCGGGCGGGAGCCCAGCTCGAACCGGCCGCCCAGCTCCCGTACCCGTCGTCGCATCGAGCCCGTCCCGACCCCGGCGACGTACCGCTCGCCGATGCCGCACCCGTCGTCGTCCACCCGCACCCCGAGCCCCCCGCCCCCGGTCAGCGACACGGTACAGGTGGCGGCGCGGGCGTGCCGCAGTACGTTCGCCACCGCCTCCAGCACGACCAGATACGCCGCCTCCGCTACCGCCGGCGCCAGGTCGGCGTCCGCCACGCTCCGGTGGACGTACCGGAACGACGGCGCACCAGCCAGCGCCGCGCACCGGTCGAGGTGCTCGGCGACCGCCCGGACCAGGCCGAGGTCGGCCACCGCCGCGGGTTGCATGGCGTCGATGATGCGGCGCACCGCCGTGGCCGCCGAACGCACCTGCCCGGAGATGACCTGCAGGTCGGCGGCGAGCCGAGCGTCCACGCCGGCGTCCCGACGCACCCCGTCCAGCGCCAGCCCGATGCCGGACAGCAGCGGCCCCAGGCCGTCGTGCAGGTCGTGCCGGAGGCGGCGGCGTTCGTCGGCGCGGGCGTGCACCGCCCGCTCCTGGACCACCCGCAACTCGGTCGCGAGGCGGACGGCGTGCAGCGCCGACCCGATCCCGTGCGCCAGTTCGGTCAGCAACGCCAGGTCGGCGCGGGCGTACGGCTCGCCCGGCACCCGGGGGCCGACCGTGAGCGTCCCCACCAGCTCGCCGCGCCACTCCAGCGGCACCTCCACCGAGGGCTCCCCGAGCGGCGTGCCGACCCGGGCCACCTCCTCGCCCACGCCGTCGGCGAGCAGCCGGACCGACACGTACGGGGCGCGCAGCGCGCGGGCCACCACGGTGGCGGTGGTCCCGGGCAGTTCCGCCGGGTCGGCGACGGCCCGCAACTGCCCGCGCAGGGCGGCCAATGCCTCCAACGGCTCCTCCCGCTGGCCGAACAGCCAGCGGGTGACCGCCCGCTGCACCCGCCGCCGCACCGGGTCCGCGGTGGCGGCCACCACGGCGGACGCGATCAGCGCCAGCCCCGGCGCCGGGCCGACCGCGGTACCGAGCACCGAGACCACGCCGAGGTAGACCGCGAAGATCAGCGCGGTGAGCGCGGCGAGGACCACCGTGCGCCGGATGAACGGATCGATGTCGTACAGCCGGTACCGGCGGACGGAGAGCGCGATCGCGCCGACCAGCAGCACCGGGATGAGGAAGTAGCCGACCTGGGCCACCGGGCGCGGCATCAGCCCGCCCACCAGTTCGATGGTGAGCACCAGAGCGACCCCGTACCAGAGGAACTTCAACTGCTGGCGCTGCGTCCGGTTCCCGCGGCGCCAGCGGACGGCGAGGCTGGCGAGCGCCGCCAGAACGGCGGCACCGACGGCGACCGCCGAGGCGAGGGCCAGCGCGGGAGAGAAGCCGACCGCGAGCGGGTTGGCCGGCTGGTCCGGGGTCGGCAGCGGGCCGGGCCCGAGCGCGCCGTCGAGCACGGTCACGGCGGTGGCCGCGACGCCCAGCCAGGGCACCCAGCGCCAGGCCGGCGTCGGCGGCCGCCCGTCCGGGAAGATACCCGGCAGCACCGTGAACAGCGGTACGACGAACATCGCCCACAGCCACAGTTGCACCCAGGCCGCCACCTGCCAGCCCGGCCAGCCGAGCGCGGTCCAGCCGGCTGCGAACACCGCGCCGGCGCCGGAGGCCCCGGCACCGAGCAGCAGCCCGCCCACGGCCCGGCCGTCGGGGCTGCGCCGGAGCCACCAGCCGGCCGCCAGCAGCAGGAGACTGTGGACCATGTTGCTGGCCAGGGTCCAGCTGCCGCCCGGCCCGACGACGATGACGAGCAACCCGCCGGTGACGGCCGCCAGGGCGAAGACCGCGGTGACGGCGGCCGCGCGCAGGCTCCCCCTCAGGCCGCCCGCCCCCGCCGTCACCGCAGCTCCGCTCATCGCGTACCTCCTCAGCGGGCCGGCTCGACGGCCGGCTCGACCGGAACGCCCTCGCCGTGCGACCGGAGTGCGGTGACCAGCAGCAGGAGCCCGAACACGGCGTAGACGGCGGACAGGGCCATGGGCATGACGAGATCCGCCAGCAGGCCGACGATCAGGATGGCCCCCCACCAGCGCACGCCGCGGTCGAGCACGAAGGCCAGACCGGTCACCAGCACGCCGAGCATCATGACGTAGAAGAGCGCCTCGAGCGACATCACCGAGGCGGGCAGGTCACCACGACCGAGGATCCCGCCCCAGACCACGGCGGCGAGCGCGATGAGCAGCGCCGTGACCGGCCCGAAGGCCAGCAGCGCCGCGCCGATCCGGCCCAGGCGGCCGGTGCGCTGCCGCCGCCGGGCCCACAGGGCCAGGAACGCCAGCGGCAGCAACCCCCAGTAGGTCTCGATGGTCAGCCGGGCCACCCACTGCGGCCACTCCTCGCCGCCCGTCTCGTGGACGTGCCGCACGAGCAGCACATGTCCGGCGGCCATCACCGCGCAGGCGGTGATGGCGAGGCCGACGGCGCCCAGTGGGAGCCGGGCCAGTCTTTCGATCAACGTACGCATTGCGCTCTCCTTCCGAGCTGTCCCTGGCTCGAAAGGGTGCGGGCCGGCGTTCCCGGGTGGCACGGGCGCAGGCTCCCGACCGGTCCGGGAATTCCTCTCAGCCCGTCTGACCGGCCGGTTGGAACAGTTCGATCAGGTTGCCGGCGGGGTCGGCCAGCAGGATCTGTTGCCCGCCCGGGCCGGCGACGACCTCGCTGCGGAACGGCAGGCCGGCTGCCCGGTGCCGCGCGATCTCGGCGGCCAGATCGTCGACGGTGAGGTGGATGCGGTTGCGCCCGGGGGTGGCGGCGTCCGCGGGGGTGGCTCGGGCACCCGAGCTGACCGGCCCCGACAGCAGCAGTCGCAGGGGGCCGCGGACCACCTCGGCGAAGGCGGGCGCGGCGTCGGCGCCCAACTGGAAATCGAGGTGGGTGGTGTAGAAGTCGACGGCTGCCGCGACGTCGTCAACCACGTAGCGGACGCTGGCGTACCCGTGGCTTCCGGTCATGGCGCGGACCCCCTTTGCTCGAGGACGGGTAGCAGATGGCGGATGCGGGTGTCGATGTCGGCCGCGGTGCGGGTGAAGGCCCGATGGTCGGCCTGCCCGCGGTCACCGGCCGACGCAGGGTCGGGGATGCTCCAGTGGATGCGGCACGGGTGGTGCGGGAAGTCGGGGCATGCCTCGCGGGCCCGGTCGCACAGGGTGATCACGAAGTCGAACCGGCGTCCGGTCAGCGTGTCCAGGTGGCGCGGGCGCTGACCGGCGACGTCGATGCCGTACCGCTCCCGCAGTACCCGCACGCCACCGGGATGCAGGCGCGGCCCCGGCCGGATCCCGGCACTGCTCGCCTCGACGTGTCCCGCCGTGTGCTGGCCGAGCAGGGCCTCCGCGATCGGTGAGCGGCCGCTGTTGCCCGTGCAGACGAACAGCACGGCGAGGCGGCGCGCCCGCCGCGGGCGGCCGGCGGGCAGCGGCGGGCCGCTGCCTGGCCGCAGGGCCGGGTGCAGGGCGGTGCCGGCGCCGGCGAGCCCTTCGGCGCAGCGGTCCAGATCGAGGTGGTAGTAGCTGTCGCGGCCGTCGAAGCTGCTCCGGGTGACGGTGACCAGACCACCGTCCCGCAGCAGCCGCAGGTGGTAGGAGACCAGGTTCTGCGGCTCGCCGGCGAGCGTGGCCAGCTCGCGGACCCGCAGGTCGCTGCCGGCAAGCTCGGTCAGCAGCCGCCAGCGCAAGGGATGAGCGGCCAGCCGCAGGAACGCTGGGGCGGCCGCCCCGGACGCACCCACGACTGCGAGGATACATCAAACCTGTTTGATCGATAGGACCGTCGCAGTGACCGTACGTCAGCTCCGTTGCTGGCACGGCACGCAGTGGCGGGCGGAGGGCAGGATCTCCAGCCGGGCCGTCGGGATGTCCTGGCCGCAGCCGTCGCAGACGCCGTAGCTGCCCTCGGACATCCGCCTCAGCGCCTGTGCGGTGTCGGCGATGCCGCGCTGGGCCACCTCGATCAGCCGGCGCAGGGTGTCCGGGTCGTGGCCGCCGTGGTCACGCTGCCGCGCGTGCAGCGTCAGTTCCGTGAGTTGGTCGGTGTGCTCTCCGAACTGGCGTTCCAGCAGCTCGCGCAGCATCTCGGTGCGGTCGTTGAGGGTGTGCGTCATGGTGGTGCTCCTCTCCGGAGGATGGTCGGGTTCAGTCGCTCGCCGGGTGCCGCGTCGCCGCGACCGCGGCCATGCCGGCGCCGGTCAGCGCGGCGGTACGCGGTGACGCGGCGCGGTGCACGGTCGCGCCCAGCGTGGCGACCAGCCGCGCGGTCAGGTCGGGCCGGGTCGCTCCGTCGCCGACCACGATCACGCCCCGCGCCAGGGCGGCGCGGACCAGCAGCCGCTGGGCCGGCTCCTGTCGCAGCTCCCGGACCAGCCGCGTCGTCGCGTCGGCGAGCATGGTGGCGGTCACCGAGTGGTTCAGGTCTCGGGTGCCGACCTCGGCGCGCCGGGCGGCGACCACCCGGCCGTTCTCCAGCAGCGCCACCTCGGTGAGCTGGGCGCCGATGTCGGCGAGCAGCAGGGTGCCGGCGGCGGCGCCGGCGCCGATGGCGCCCGCGCGCACGCTGTCGACGAAGAGCAGCCGGGAGGGCGCGAGGACGGCGTTGAGCACGCGGCGTGTCGCTTCCTGGTCGGCCGGAGTGGCGAGGACCGGCCGGCAGGCCACCACGAGCGCCCCCACCGGTACCGGGGCGCGGTGGTCGCGCAGCAGCCGCCGCAGTTCGGTGGCACAGGCCGGGGCGTCGACGACCCGTCCGCGCCGCACGACCGGTGTCCGCAGGCCCTGACCGACCGGGACGCTGAGCACCCCGCCGGGTCCCAGCCAGATCCGTAGCTGGGCGCTGCCGAGGTCCACGGCCAGGGGCTCGGGGCCGACGGCCACCGCCGGGCGGGTGGTGTGGGACCGGCCGACCAGCATCCCGGTGCGGTCCGAAGGGTGAACGGAAGTGACGTTGCCGGACATACCGACCTCTTCTACGGTGGGATTCCCCGCCGTCCGACGGACGGGCGGTGTGCGGTGGGAGGGTGGCCGGGCCGTTCCGGTCGACCGTCAGGCCGCGGCGCTCGGCGGCGTCGGCCTGCCGGGCCTCAGGGCCGCCGGCGTTGCGCCGGCGGCGCGGGCACGTGCCCGGTCCCGCGGACGGGGCCGCCGGGCGGGCCGGGAATCCGGGCCGGTCCGAGCCGGGACAGCCGCGGACGACCGGCGGACACGGGCGGCGTCGTAGCCACCGGCGTGCGGGTCATCATCACCGCCTCCTCGCTGCTCGGGTACCGCGTCGGACCTCCAGCGTCGCGCGGAAGCAGAGGGTTGGCATTGCCCGTGACCGGCCAACAAGTGCCCGCCTGATTGCCGGCTGCCGGAGAACACCATCGCTTGCCGTCCGGCCGCCATCACCGTTGGTGGCGGTCCGCGATGCCGGCCTCCTCCCCGGGGGCGTCCCGGCATCGGGCCTCGAACGATTCTTGGCGGAGGCTATGGTGGCCGCATGCGCAACCACCAGCACCCCGTCGGCGTCGGGCGGCCCTTCGCGCTGTCGATGCTGGCCGTGCTGGCGGTTGTCGTCGCGGCGGTCCGGGCCGGCTGCGCGCTCGGCATGTGCATCGTCGTCCGGCTGGACCGCGCCGTCGCGGGCTGCGTTCCCGCGTGGTCGGCCGATCGGGCGCCGCCGGCCGTCGTGCGAGCCGCCCGACCGTCCACCGTGCTGCCCTAGCGCCGGCCCGCTCCGGGGCAGCCGTCCCGCAAGGAGCTTCCCCTGTGCACATCGAACGCACGACGCTGCCCGGTATCGGAGTACGACACACCTTCACGACCGGGCAGGGCCGCCGGATCGGCGTCGTGGAGTACCAGGCCGGCGACCGCCGGGACGTCGTCCACGACGACCCCGACGATCCCGACTGCATGATCAGCCTCAGCCTCACCCGTGCCGAGGCCAGCGCGTTGGCCGCCCTGCTCGGCTTCCCGGAGCTGGTCGCCGTGCCGGCCTGACCCGCTAGGCAGGCAGCGGCCGGCGCGGCCAGTCCAGTGCCCGCGCGCCGAGCGTGGCGGCGTGCAGGGTGAACCGGTCCCGGGGATCGGCGGGGTCGTAGCCGCTCAGCGCCCGGATCCGGTCCAGTCGATAGGTGACGGTGCGGACGGACACGTGCAGGCGGCGGGCTGCCTCCGTGGCGACCTCGCCGCAGGCGAAGTACTCGTTCAGGGTGTCCAGCAGCGGCTCGGCGCCGCCCCGGGCCTGGCCCAGCGGCGTCAGCACCGCCTGCACGAGGTCCACCATCGCCGCCTGGTCCCGCAGCAGGACGCGGTAGATGAGCAGGTCGTGGGCGTCGATCACCGGCGTGTCGGCGTGCAGTCGCCGCGCCGTGGTGAGCGCCTCGCGGGCCTCCTCGTAGGACCGGGCGATGCCGTACACGCCCGGGTGCGGGCGGCCCACCGCCACCTGCCACGGCCGGCCCCGCACCAGACGGTCCAGCTCGCCGTGCATCAGCCGCCCCAGGTCTGCCGCCGGCCCGCCGTCGCCTCCGCCCCGGTCGGGCGTCACCGTGTCCGCCGGGGCGATCACCACGAGCAGTCCCTCCTTCGTGGCCACCAGCACGTCCCGGTCGCCCAACCGGTCGAAGATCACCCGCTCCAGCGCGCTGATCGCCGCCTCGGTGTCCGGCAGCCGGTGACCCGGCGCGGCGAGCGCGACCTGGTGCACCCGGGCCAGGTCAAGCCCGAACGGCTCGGCCCGCTCCACCAGCCCGCCCAGGTCGGAGTCGCCACGCAGCAGGTCGTCGACGAGTTCGCGGCGCAGCGTCTCCTCCCGGCGGACCAGGTCCCGGCGGGCCGCCGCATAGCCCTCGGCGAGAGTGGCCACGGCGGTGTCGACCACGTGGAGCACGGCGTCCGCGGCCGCGCGTACGGCTTCGCTGTCGGTGGAACGCGCCAGGTGCGGCAGGTGCCGCCAGAGCCGCCGTGCCGCGGACAAGTAGAGACGGACGGCCCGGCCCGCGGACACCCCCTGCTCGGCGGCGCGCCGGCCGAGCGCCCCCACCGCGTCGAGTTCGCCGCGGCGCGGCCGACGGCCGGTCACCGCCGCGTCCGTCAACAGCCGTAGATAGTCGCCGAGCAACTCCACCGGCACGCCGCCGGCATCGGCGCTGGCCCCGCGGGCCACCTCGGTCAGCCAGGCGTCATCGCCGCGGCCCCCGGCCGCAGCCGGTCGGCGGACGCTCTCGGTCATCGCGGTCTCCCCGTGCGGGGCCGGCACCGAACGCCGACCCGATCCGTCCAGCCTATGGCCGGGGCACGGCGTGCCGGCCGGCTCTCGACAGCATCCTGCACGCGGCAAGGGCCGTCCCCCTCACGGGATGACGGCCCTCGCGGTGTACGTGCGGCTCAGCCGGGGATCTCCCGGGGGTCGCGGCTGCGGGGGTACGTGTTCTTCTCGCCGATGGTGCCGTCCTGCTTCTTGATCACGTGTTCGGCGTCCCGCTTCTTGGCCATGTCCCGGCCGGCGGCCTCCGCCTCCTCCTTGGTGCCGTGAACGCTGCTCGCGCGCTGGTTGCCCTCCGGCCGGTTCTTCCACTGGCCGTCCTGCGGATACGTTTCGATGTCGCCCTTCGCCATGGTCGCGGCCTTTCTGGTCGTCATGGTCGGTCACGAATATCTGCCCGGCCCGGGTACACCTTGAAACGTGGTCGTGGCTCCCGCCGCCCCGACGTCGGCCTGCGTATCGTGACCCCGGGGAAGGGCGGTGGCACGGTGCCGACCAGTCGACTTGAGGCGTTCAGTGACGGCGTGCTCGCCATCATCATCACGATCATGGTGCTGGAGCTGAGGACGCCGGAGGGCCACCGGTTCTCCGACCTGCTGCACACGGCCGGCGTGGGGCTGCTGACGTACCTGCTCAGCTTCGTCTACGTCGGCATCTACTGGAACAACCACCACCACATGTTCCACCTGGTACGCAGGATCAGCGGCCGGGTGCTGTGGGCCAACCTCGGGCTGCTGTTCTGCCTGTCGCTGTTCCCGTTCACGACGGGCTGGATGGACGAGTCGAGGTTCGCGCGGACCCCGGTCGTCATCTACGGACTGAACCTGCTCGCTGCCGCCGTCGCGTACTTCGTGCTGCAGACGGTCATCATCCGGCAGGAGGGAGCCGACTCGCCGCTGCGCCGGGCGATCGGCAGGGACGTCAAGGGCAAGATCTCCCCGGCGTTCTACGGCGCGGGAATCCTCAGCGCCCTGCTGGTCGACCGCGGCGGGCGGGTCGGCGTGGGGATCGCCCTGGCGTGCTTCGTCGGCGCCGCGATCCTGTGGATCGTGCCGGACCGGCGCATCGACCGGGCGGTCCGCGAGCACGAGACCCCGGCCTGAGGCGGCGCGGCCACACCTGGCCACACCTGGCCGCACCGGCATCTCCGGCCTCGTCAGCTCAGGTCACGGAACCGCTGCAGGATGATGACGACGAACGCGACCAGCAACGGTGCGGCGACCAGGTCGAGGATCCGCAGGGTCCTCCGCCGCGCCGGCCGCCCGGTGAGCTGCACCACGATCCGGGAGCTGAGGGCCAGCATCAGCAGGGCGAGGACGGCCGCCTGGACGGGCCCGGCCCGGGCCACGGTGAGGGCGACGTCCATCATTCCGCCGCCCTCCGTCGCCTCCGGCGGTGCCGCAGCCCGCACCGGCCCAGCTCGATCAGGGCGGCCAGCGACGCGGTCGCGGTGAGGACGGCGATCCCGAGCGTCGGTGAGAACCGGTGCAGATGGATCATCCCCTGCGCGACCAGGATGCCGAGGGCGAGGCTGAGCGCGACGCCGACGACGAACCGGCTGGAACCGTCCGGTATCCGGATCAGGCGCGCGCACGCCAGCCCCGGCGCCACGGCGAGATAGCCGAGGACGACAACCGCCCGCAGGATGCCCGGCACGTCCCAGAGAACGAGGTTGAGCACGCCGGCGCCGGCGAGGAGCGTCACCAACGGCGGCCAGGGCGAGAGCGGAAGGTCCGTCCGAGCGGAAGCAGGCAGACCCCGATCCTCGGCCGTACGGGATTCAACGATCTCGGTCACCGCCGCCGCCCCTCTCGTCATTGCTGAGGACATAGACCCTCGCCCCGGAGTTGGTGTAGACGAGCCTGAACCGTCCCGAGTCGACGACCTGGCGTTCCAGGGTCTCGCCCCAGCCGCGCGGCTTGCCGAGGAACGACTCCGCGAAGACGAACTGCCCCTTCGTCATGATCAGGTACGCGCCCTTCGGGTTGCGCCGCATCTCCTCCTCGATCGCCACGACGCTCGTCGGCCCGAGGTCCTCGCCGAGGGGCCGGTACCGGTACCGTTCGACGCCCTGCGCCCGCCAGGGGACGTTGGACGTCACCGAGACGAACGAGACGCCCGCCGGAGCGTGTGCGTAGAGCCACTCGACGGCCCGGTGGTCGGCCGGGCGTACCTGCTCGAACGCCTCGTTGCCGTATCGGGCGACGAAGAACGCGCCGATGAGCACGGTGCTCAGCACGCCCGCGACGAGGGCCGAGGCGACGCGACGCCGCGCCGGCCACACCGGGACCAGCAGCGCGGCCAGCAGGATCGCCATGAACGGCAGGGCGAAGGCGTAGACCCGAAGGAAGATCTCGCCGCCGTAGCTCTGCATCCCCAGGAGGAGGAACGGTGCCCCGGCGAGCGCCAGGAGACCCAGGTCGGCATCACCCCGGCGCAGCCGCCGCCACGCGCCGGCGGCCGCCAGCCCCCAGACCGACACCGTGAAGAGGAGCCGCAGCAGCACGACCACCTGGTGACCCGCGTCGCCCCGCACCCGTTCGACCGCCCCGTCGTTGATGGTGCCGCCGACCTGTCCGAAGGAGCCGAACATGTCGTCGAGGTGCCCCGCCCAGTACACGACGGCGCCGTAGCTGATGTAGGCCATGAGCACGACGGCGAGCAGGACCGGCAGCGTACGGAGCGTGCACCGGCGGACCAGCGTCAGCGCACCGACGGACACCACGATCGCGATCGGGGTCAGCTGATGGCTGACGGTGCTGGCCGCGAAGAGGGCGAGGACCACCGCCACCAGGCCGACCAGCGACGCCGGGCCGGCCTGATGGGCCACGGGTTCGAGCGACAGCGGCCTCGGCGGCAGCCGGAGCAGGCGCAGCAGCCGACCGACCGGGCTTCGCCGGGACCGCCTGCTTCGGCTGCCGTCGTGCCGGGCGGGCCGGAACCAGCGCAGCAGCAGCATCAGCAGGACCAGGTAGAAGAGGTAGTTCAGCGCCTGGGGGCCGAAGTAGTCCTGCCCCACCCAGTTGGCGGGAACGAACAGCCAGAGGGCGAGCCACGCCGTCCGGGCGTCGGCCGACGTCAGCCGGGCCAGCCGGAACACCGCGACGCCGTAGAGCAGGTTGAACCCCACGGGCGCCCAGGCGAGCAGCGGCATGGCGTCCGGCAGCCCGGCCGCCCGCGTGGCCATGGCCGTCAGCGCGAAGAATCCGGGCCAGCTGAAGCGGGCGTCCAGCTCCGGCAGCGTCTCACCGGTACGGGCGATGTAGTCGGCGAAGCCGACGTGCAGCCAGCCCGGGATCATGCGCGGCAGCGGCTCGATGATCGGGGCCGCACCGAAGAGCAGGACGACGAGCACGACCACGTGCGCGGCGAGCAGGGCGTCCGAGGCCGGGCGGGTGCGGAGGACGCCCTGCAGGAAACTCCCGGTCAGCAGGGCCAGTGCGGCGTACAGCTCGGGCCGGAGCGCGGTGATGAGGCCGAGCGACCCGATGTCGGCGACGTCCCCCCGCCGCAGGGCCCAGACCCCGAGCGCGAGGGCTGCCGCGGGCACGGCCCACTCGACGCCGGCGAGCAGGCCGTCCCGGATCCGCTGACCGGCGGCTGCCGCGGGGGCGGCGGCCAGCAGCGCCCCGTCACCGCTCACGACGCGCGCCGTAGCAGCCGGATCATCGACGGCAGGACGGCGCCCGCCACCACGACCTGCCCGGCGAGGTAGGCGACGCCGACCCCGACGACCCCGATCTCGTCCATGGCGACCAGCGCCAGCGACAGGACCAGCGTGCTCGTGGCCGCATGCACGGCGATGATCCGCCCGACCCGGCGTTGCACGCGGGAGGCCGCGACGAAGACGGTCAGCACCAGCTTGGGCAGCACCGCGACGGCGAAGAGCCGCAGGATGCCGGAGCCGGTCGCGGCGTAGCCGGTGCCGAACAGGGTCAGCAGCAGCGGCGCCGACACGCAGAGCAGGATGACCGCCGGCACGAACAGCAGCAGGCCCCGCCGCAGCACCTGCCGTGCGTACGCCGCGAGCCGCGATTCGTCGGCGGCGGCCTCCACGGTGAGCGAGGTGCCGAAGTGGTACGCCACCAGCTCCAGGGAGCCGCCGAGCAGCCAGGCCACGTAGAAGACGCCGTTGGCCTCGGCGCCCAGCCGGGCGGTCACGATCAACGGCAGGGCGTTCGTGCCGGCCTGCATGAACAAATATCCGACGTAGTCCAGCGCCACGAACCGGGCGAGCACCCGACGGCCCGGCAGTGGCGTTCCGGTGTGGCGCCCCCGCTGGCGGGGCAGCAGCCGGCGGAAGACCAGCACGTTGATGGGGACGAGCGCCGCGATGACCGCCAGGTTCCACGAGACGAAGATGCCCAGGCTCGGTATGGCCCCGGCGAGCAGCACCAGCAGTGCGATCTTGAGGAGCCCGAAGACGGTGTTCTCGATCGGGACCCAGACGACTCCGCGCAGGGCGGTCAGCACGCTGTCCTGCAGGGTGAAGACGCACCAGCCGGCGACGGACAGGGCGAACGCCAGAGCGAGCAGGGGAGTGCGGTCCAGGAAGCCGAGCCGGTCGCTGACCCGGGGGGCGAGCAGCAGGAAACCGCCGCTCAGGGCGAGCGCTGCGAGACAGGTGAGCCCGTAGGAGTATCCGACCAGCCGACTGCCCTGACCGGCGGCGGCCGGCAGGAACCGGGCGAGGGCTCCGTTCAGATTGAGCTGCGCGAGGTTGCTGAGAAATGTCATCGTGGACACCATCGCCGCCCCCACGCCGAGTTCGGCCGGCGAGTAGAGGCGGGCGGCGAGAGCCCAGTACGTGATGCCGAGCAGTGAGCTGACCGCCGTGTTGAGCATCAGCGCGTAGACGTTGCCGTTCAGCGGGTCGCGCAGGTGCTGCCGCAGCCGGACGCCGATCGGCGCGGCGACGGTGCCGACGGCGGGGGTCGCGCGGCCCACCGACGGGTCCGCCGTCCCGGCTCGTGGGGCGCTCACGACATCAGCCCTCCTCCCGTCCCGCGTGCTCTCCCAACGGTCACGACGTCTGCCGGCTCAGCCGCGGCTGCGCGGCGTGCACCAGGTGGCGGGCCCGTCGGTACGCGCGCCAGCCCCTGGTGAGCAACCGCTCGCCGTGCCAGGCCAGTGGTCGGCCGGTGCCGTCGAGCAGGGCCCCGATGCCGGCCGCACCGGTGTCGCGTTCGATCAGCACCCGGGCGATGGCGAAGACGTTGTCGCCCGGGTGGCTCAGCGCGTTCTTGACGCCACAGGCGGAGGAGTAACCGGCGGCGAGCACCGCGGCCAGCACGGCATCGCTGTGGTAGCCGTACGGGTAGGCGAAGGACCGGATCGGAATTCCCAACCGGTCCTCCAGCACCTGCCGGCTCCCGGCGACCTCCTGCCGCAGTTCGGTGCGGCGAAGGCAGTCGAGGGCGCGGTGGCTGCGGCTGTGCGACCCGATCTCCACGCCGTGCGCGTGCAGGTCCCGTAGTTGGTCCCAGTCGAGGGACGGATCCCCGCCCGGCGACGGCGTCGCGCCCACCCGGGCGGCGATGACGAACGCCGTCGCCGTGAGCCCGTGCCGGCGGAGCACCGGCAGCGCGGTGTCGGCGAGGTCGGGAAAGCCGTCGTCGAAGGTGACCAGCACCGGTCGCGGCGGCAGCGGGGCCAGGCCGCGCAGCACGGCCGCGTAGTCGCTCACGGTCATCGGCGTGCGCTCCCGCGCCCGGATCAGCGCCATCTGCTCGTCGAAGTCGCCCGGCGACACCGACCAGCGCAACGTGCCGTCGCGGCGCAGGTCTCCGACGCTGTGATAGCAGAGGACGGGGACGATCTCCGGTGCCGGGTTCATGGGCGGCTCCTCGCGAATCGGACCGCGGCTGCGGCGTAGTGGACCGGTCCGAGCGCCAGCCCACAGAGTTCAACGGCCGTGAGCCAGGTGGGATAGCCCTTCTGCTTGCGGTCGTTCTTCGCCGACCCGGGCCGCAGGGCGTAGGCGACGCCACGGGGCAGCCGCGCCAGCAGCTCCCGCCGGGTGGTGGGGTCGTTCGCCAGGCATTTCGTCAGCACCGCGCCGAGGCCGGCCCCGTACGAGTACATGGTCCGTCGGAGCGCCCGCATCTCCCGTCGGTGGGTGTGCCAGACGATGGCCCCCGGCTCGTACGCCAGCACGTGTCCGGCCAGCACCGTCCGCAGCAGGACGTCGATGTCCTCCCCGCTGCGCAGCCGCGGATCGAAGCCGCCCAGCCGCAGCAGCGCGTCCCTGCGGAACGCCATGTTGGCGCCGGAGCCGTACGAGCCGGGCAGGTACGGGTGCAGCGACCGTGGGGGAGGGTCCACCCGACGGGTGGCTCCCGCCTCGATCGTGGCGAACCCGGCCCGGTCGAACCGCCGCCGCTGGCAGCCCTTGCCGTAGCCGCCGTACTGCTCCAGCCAGATCTGCGACGGCGTGTCCAGTTCCCGGGCGAGGACCTGGCCGGTCACCGCGGCGACGCCGTCGTCGGTGAAGCCGTCGACGAGGCTGCGCAGCCACCCCCGGTCGAGGACGAGGTCGTCGTCGGCGTAGGCCACGATCGTGCCCCGAGCCTCGGCCAGACCCCGGTTGCGGGCGTGCGCGACGCCGGGTCGCGGCTCTCCGGCGTAGCGGAACCGGGGATCGCCGGCGGCGCGCCGGGCGACGATTCGCGCCGTCTCGGTGACCCGCGGCGCGTTGTCCACGACGATGATCTCGTAGTCGGGGTAGTCGAGCGCGGCGAGCGAGTCGAGGGTGGACTCGAGCAGCGGTGTGCGTCCACAGGTGGGCACCACCACGCTGACGAACGGGGGGTGCTCCGCCGCCGGTGGGCGCGAAGGACACGATCCGGCGCCGCCGGCCTCCGCGGCCGGTGTGGAGTCGAGACGGTCGAGCGTGGACAGGCCGTCGTGCCGCCGGTGCGCGTCGATGGCCGCGGCCAGCCGGGACCGGATGGCGGCGGTGAGCGCCGGCGCCGCCAGCCCGCCGGCTGGCAGCGGGACCTCGACCAGCCCGAGCGGCTGCCCGTGCAGCCGGACCAGGACCTGCGCGACGCCGTACCGGGTGTCGTCCGGCCCGCCGGTGTCGGGTATGTCGGGCACCCCCTCGGACAGTTCGACGGTGACCACCCGAACCGGCGCCGGACCCGCCCGGCGCCGGGGGACCGGCGTGCTCATCGCCTGGGGGGCGCGCAGGGCGTGGGCGGAGACGTAGCCGGCGGCGGTGACCAGCAGCCCGGCGGCGATCGCCGCGGAGCGCACCAGCCCGGCAGGGTCGCCGTGCCGGAGCTGGCGCAGCCCGCGGCGCACGCCGGCGGGCAGGGTGCGGCGGGTGTACGTGCGCTCGGTGGCGAGCCCGGCGTCACTGCCGACCAGCCGGGCGACCACGGCCTTGGAACGCCCCTCGGAGAAGCACCGCTGCCGGAAGTAGCGCCACGTCGCCCGGTCCGCGGTCACCCGGTGCCGCACCCGGGCCGCCGGCTCGTAGAGCACCACGCCGTCCGGTTCGAGGTCCCGGATACGGATGCAGAGTTCCGTCTCCTCGCAGCCGACCGGGGTCCGGCCGACCCGGCCGAGCGCCGGGTCGAAGCCGGCGGTGCGGTCCAGGACCGACCGCCGGAAGGACATGTTGCAGCCGATGACGTTCCGCACGGGGGCGACCTCGGTGGGCTGGCCGGTGAAGCTGCACCCGACCACCCAGTCGAACTCGGGGGGCAGCCACCGTGGCCGTGCCTCCTCCCAGTCCGGCAGGGCGTGGCCGCCGACCGCGAGCACCCGCTCGTCCCGGTAGTGCGGCAGCAGCCGGGCCAGCCAGTCGGGTTCCGCCGCGGCGTCGTCGTCGAGGAAGGCGACGATCTCACCGGTCGCCCGGGCCAGCCCGGTGTTGCGGGCCGCCGAGAGGCCGCGCGGGCCGGTGCTCGGAACGACGGTCAGCTCGGGGAACGTGGCGCGTACCCGCTCCAGCAGCGCCGGGTTGTGGTCGACGACCACGACGACCTGTGCCGGCGGCACCTCCTGCGCCAACGCGGAGCCGACGGCCCGGACGATCTGGTGCCACCGCCGCTCGGTGTAGACGCAGATGACCACGGAGACGGCCGGGGCCGCGCCGGACCCGGCCGGTGCTTCCGGAACGAGGACGGTGATCGGCTCAGACGTTGACGAGGACGCGTTCGACGTTGCTGCGGACCCAGCGTGGATCGTCATGGTCACCTTCGGAGTCGAGGAAGAGCAGGATGTGGCGTAGCCAGTAGAGGAGGAGGGCCGGGCGCGGTGGGATGTCGTCCAGCCAGTCGGCCACCTCGCCGGCGGGGACGTCGAGCGTCCGGTCGATGCCGTGCCGCAGCGCGTGGACGACGATCTCGCCGAGTTCGTCGCCGCGGGCCAGCCGCCGGGCGAGGACGTGCAGGTGCAGCAGATCGTGCAGGGGGAGTTGCCGGTCCGCGGCCTGGTCCCAGTCGACTATTCCGGTCACCTGACCGTCCAGTGAGGTGGCCAGCAGGTTGCCGGGCCAGAAGTCGCCGTGGATCCAGGAGGTGTGCACGGTGCGGCCGACGAGGGCCACCATGAGCTCCTCGCGGAGCCGCCGGACCGGGTCGAGGAGCCGACCGCCGCGCGGATGGCGGGCGAAGAACTCCTCCAGCCGCCGGAGCGGGGCGTCCACCCACCCCGTCACGGCGGCCCGGTCGAGCAGGGTCCGTTCCCGGGTCTGCGCGTGGAGATCGCGGATGACCCGGCCGGCGGAGGCGAGCAGCGCGCCCCGCCGGGTACGCCGCAGCATCATCCCGCTCGCCGGAGCGCCGCGCAGCGCCCCCTCCACGCAGTAGTAGCGCCCGTCGATCTCCCCTTGTGCCGCGCAGTACGGCAGGACCGGGCGCAGGGCGGGCAGGCGCGGGTCCGCCCGCAGCAGGTCGAGCACCTCGGTCTGGCGCCGCAGCCCCTCGACGGCCCGGCCGGTCCAGGGCACCTTGACCATGTATCGGCCGTCGGTGCCGCGGCCCCGTACCGCCGCCACGGCGACGGACGTGCTGGTGAAGGTGACGGTCTCGGTCCGCCACCAGGTGTCGTCGGTGGCGGTCGCCCGGGCGACCAGGCGCGGAGCGACCGTGGCGGTCCAGCTCCGTTCGGGCCGGTGCAGCCAGGAGGCGAGCCGGTCCCGCAGGACCGGCTGCGCCCACTGGACCGCGCTCCTCACCGCGTCCTCCGCTCGACGTAGTGCCGCCAGATCCGGCCGAGCGCGTCGGCGAGCACGAGTTCCGGCGCCCGGTCGGCGTCCACCCGCTCCAGGTGCGGAATGCGCCGGCGCAGCCGCCGGTACTGCTCGCGTTCCCGCTCGAGGTGCTCCGGGTCGTACTCCCCGGAGCGCCGGTACATGACCGATCCCGGGACATCCAGCAGCAGCACCACGTCGGGTGCCGGGCAGAGCCGGCTCAACAGTTGGAAGTACGGCCACTTGAGCCACACCAGCGGCCCGCGCGGCGGGAGCAGCGCGTCGTAGACGTACCGGTCGTAGACCACCGTCCGGCCCAGGAGCCGGTGGCGCAGGGCAGTCAGGTACCGGCGCCACACGGTGAACGGGCGCAGGGAGACACGTACGGCCTGCTCGGCAACGCTGCGCGGCGTCTCGGTCGACGGCCACAGCCCCATGTAGACCCGGCGAACCGGAAAGTAGAACGCCGATTCGAGGCCCTGGGCCAGGGTGGATTTCCCCGCCCCGTCGGGGCCGAGGAGGGCGATGTCCGCGCCTCGGCGGCTCCACGCCTGCAGGGGCCGCTCGATCGCGCGCAGGGTGGCCGAGCCGACGACACGGCGCGCGACGCCGATCGGACGGGCCCGCCACCAGGCGGCGAGCAGCTGCCGGCGTACGGACGGCAGTGCCACCGGACGACCGGCCCGCCAGTACGCCAGGACCATCCGAGCCGTCCGGTCCGGCAGCGCCCGGGGGAGTGGACCGTCGAGGGCGGCGTGGTCCTCCACATGCCGCAGACGACGGAGGTGGTGCCCCGCGACGGTGCCCTTGTCGAGCACGCAGTGCAGCAGCAGCGCCCAGAACTCGTCCCCGGGTGCGAGCACCCACACGTCGTCCTGGCGGACCCGGCGGTCCAGGCACTGCCCGGCGACCGGGATGCGCACCTCGAAATGACGGCCGTAGGCGAGTTCGGTCACCAGGTCGAGTTCGATCCACGAGCTGGTGGCCTCGTCGAGCCCCAGGAAGAACCGGTGACTGCCCCGGCCGTGACCGGCCAGGCGGATCAGGCCGTGGGTCTCGATGACGGCGACCGCCCGCGCGAGATCGGCCGGTGCGATCAGGAGGTCCAGGTCGCCGGGGCCGGTGAGCGCCTCGGGACCGCCCCGCAGCAGGCACCAGCGCACGCCGGCCCCGTCGAGGCCGGCCAGCACCGCCCGGACCAGCCCGTGCGTGGTCCCCGCCGATCGGGGCGGCGGTGGCGGCGCCGGACACTCCGCGGTCCTCGCCGGCATGGTCAGGTCGTCGCCGCTCATCGGGTCTCCGCCGAGGGTGCGGCCGCGTCGGTCACGCGCAGGCACGGGCCCGCCGGTGCGGTGGGCGCCGTCGGCCCGGGGACCCCGAACTCCACCGGCGTGCCGGCCCGCAGCGGGAGGTAGCGGACCTCGTACGGCCCGAGGCTCAACGGCCGTCCCTGGATCTGCAGGTCGATCCGGTCGCCTGCGTTGTGTACCAGGAGGACGCCCTCCCGGCCCCAGGCCAGGCCCAGCTCCGGTGCCGGCCACGAGACGGCGTCGGGTCCGGTACGGCCGGCGAGCACCTGCTGCAACCGGGCGACCGCCTCCCCGTACGCCAGGGGCCGTCCCCCGCCGTCGCCGTTCGTCGAGGTCCAGAGCGCGGGCGCGTGCGGCTGAGCGGTGTCGCCCTGGGGTTCCCAGATCAGTGCCGCCGCCGCGCCCTGGTCGGCCATGTGCAGGAGGGCGGCGACGGCCCGCGCGGTCAGTTTCTGCTGTCCGGCGGCATCGGCCCGGCCCACGTGGAACTCGCTCCACCAGATCGGCAGGGACGTCCGCTGACGCAGCCATCGGGTGAGCGCGCCGAAGAGTTCGCCGCTGGTGGTGGTCGCGGTGATCGTGTCCTGGTCGCGGGTGGACAGCCCGGCGTCCACGGCGACGAAGTCCGCGCCGTGCTTGTGCCGGAGCCAGTAGTCCAGCGCGTCGAGTCCGCGCTGGTCGACGACGCCACAGGTGCCGGCGAGCGCCGACGGGTGACTGGCGTTCTTCGCGTCGGCCCAGATGTCGATGACGACGTACGGGCCACCGACGGCGATGGTGGAGTCCACCGCCTTGAGCGCGTCGTACACGAGGTTGTAGAGCCTGGTGTAGGACTCGTAGTCCCAGCGGTTCCCGGCGGCGTTCCAGAAACCCTTCATCTCGTTCCACACCTGGAAGTGCCGGACGTCCGGATAGCGCCTGGCGACCGCCGCGGCGAGCGCGGCGAAGTCGGCGTAGTGCTCGGGACGGGGCGCGACCTCCAGCCGCTTCCAGTCGGTCTGCCCGGGACGGCCACCCTTCATCCAGTCCGGGGCGCAGCAGAGCGTGATGACCGGGGTGCCGCGGGTCGACCGGATCAGCTTCATCCGCCGGTCCAGGGAGGACCAGTCGAACCTGCCCGGGCTCGGCTGCGGGTTCTCCGCCCCCCAGCCGAGGATGTGCTGATTCTGGTAGCTGGCGGTCGCCGTCAGGACGGCCTTGGCGGAGGTGAGGGCGGGCGCGCTGCCCCAGTCGTCGATCGAGTAGCGGGTATGCGTGACGCCCAGGGACAGGGTGCCCGGGTCGGGACGGTGGCTCTGCGGCGCCGACCAGTCGTATCCGGCCGCGTCCGAGCCGATCGGGAGGCCTCCGGCGTCCTCCGGCCGGTTCGGGGCGGGACGGTCGAACGTCACGAGCAGCGCGATCGCCGCCAGGGCCGCGGCGAGGACGAGCCACCGGCGGCCGGCCGGCCCGGACAGGCCCGGCCGGCGACGGGGGGTACGGGTCATCACTACTCCCGCACCTGCCGGAGCGCCAGGATCCGTCGTACGCCACCGCGGGCGCGCTGGACCAGCGGGGTGATCGGCAAGCGCTCGATCCGGTAGCTGGCGTAGTCCTGGCTGACCGCGCCGAAGCGGCTCTTGAACAGCTCCAACGAGGAGACCCGAGCCGAGTCGCCCATGTTGTAGGACGTGCAGCCCGCCGCGACCGCGTCCGCGATCGCCGTCTTGTGCAGCAGGTAGTTGGCGTAGACCGGGCCGGCGAGCTTCTCCAGCATCGCGCCCCGCCAGTACATGGCCGTCCGCGCGCCGAGCAGCACGACGATCGCGGCGACCGGCCGTCCCTCGTGGTACGCGACGTACACCCGGCACCGGGATCCGAGCGTGGCCGCGACGGTGCTCAGCTTCCGGGGCGGTTCCCGCCGGGCCGCCAGCCGACGCGCGAGCGGCAGCGGGAGACCGTCGCGGCGCGCCCACCGGTCGACGGACTCCCGGTAGAGCTGCTGGAAGACCGGGACCAGATCGCCCGCGTCGTCGCACTCGACGAGAACGCCGGCTCGCTCCGCGCGCCGGATCCGGTTGCGGGTGTCGCTGCGGAACCGCTTGCGCCAGACCTCGTCGAAGCCGCCGTCGAGGGGGAGCGTCTGCGTCATCCGCTCCTCGCGGTGCACCCCGGCGGGCACCGCCGCCTCCCAGGTCGCCGCCGTCGCCGGGTCCGGGCGGACCAGGGTGCTCAGCACGTACCGCTGCCCCAGGTCGGCGACCACCATCCGGACGTCCTCCGGTCGGAGTTCGCCACCGTCGCAGACCAGCCCGCCCGGTCCCCAGCCGACGGGAAGTCCGAGGTCCGTGGCGAGGACCGGACCGAGTCCCGGGCGCCGTACCAGCGGAAGGACGAGTCGCCGTCCGTCGGCCGTCTCGTAGAGCCGGGAGACGTCCTGGTAGCCCTCGACCTCGCAGACGCAGCGGAGCCACGTCGGCGTCTGGCTGGGCAGGGCGTTCGGCGCGGAGGCGAGCACCTGCTCCCACGCGTCGACCGGCGCCGGACTCGTCACCCGCAGCGGTCGCGGGTCGCCGGACGCCCCCCGGAGGCCGGGCTCCAGGCTCGTTCCGACGCTCACGAGGAGCCCAGCTGAAGGTCGGCGTGCCAGTAGCGCTGGGTGTCGTCGTTGCTGGCCATGACCACCATGCCGGTGACGCTGGTGACGCTCTGCTTGGTGGTCGTCACGTTGTTCATGTTGGCGGAGTCGGCGTCCCGGATGACCGGCGTGCCGCGGCCGTCGGGGAAGGCGATGCTGCTCATCGGGGAGCTCTTCATGAAGATCGTTCCCGGGTAGCCCGTGTAGGGACATCCACTGTCCGGCGCGGTCATGAAGACGTACAGCGTCTGGTTTTCGGAGTCGAGCAGCAGGACGGGCCGGGTGTGGCAGTCCTTGATCCGCCCGACGCGGTAGCTGGACCACTCGCCGGTCGACGGATCCCGGGCGAGGAGCATGATCAAGGGTGCCGAGGTCGCGGCGCCGGCGTCGTCGAGCCCGGTCTTGATGACCGCGAAGACCCGACCGGACGTGTCGGCCTGGAGTGACTTGAGGTTGATGTGGTCGTCGGCGGTGTTCGGGCCCTGGATGGCCGTACGCGTGACGTTCCAGGTGTCGCGGGGCGCACCGTCGACGTGCTCGGCGAAGTAGATCGCGGACTTCACCTGGTTGCTCCACATCACACCGGCCCGGGCGTCGCCGAAGGTCACCACCGACGAGATGTCGTCGCTGGACAGGCCGGTGGCGGCGGTGACCGGAAGCACGAACGGCGTGCCCCAGACCGCGTCCCCGCCCGTGGTGTTGTTGACGTAGACCTTCGAGCCCTGCGTCCAAGTCGCCCAGAGCGCGCCCGTGGAGTCCTTGTCGATGGTGAGGGTCTCGCTGGAGTAGTTGGTGATCTGCGCCGGGAATCCGGTGTCGCGGGAGTACGTCTCCGTCGCGGGGTTGTAGCTGAAGCGGTAGAGCCGGGCGGGGTTCCCGGAGGCCGCGCCCGAGGAGGAGCTCGCCCGGACGTGCGAGGAGACGTAGAGCCTGGTGCCGTCCCACAGCACGTCGGACCGGGTCTTCGGCCGGTTGTCGACGACGGTCCCGGTGTCGACCCACTGCTCGGTGGAGCGGTCCAGCCGGAAGATGTGGTGGGTCTGGCTGCCGGTGTGGAAGAGCACGGCCCACCACGCGCCGTCGTTCCACCACAGCTTGCTCTCCGGCTTCTCGCCGGTCGCCGCGGAGCCGTCGCCCGCAGTGGACGGACCGACGTAACCGATGTCGCCGGCCGCCCTGGCCGGTGTGGCGAGCCCACCGGGCAGCGGTGCGGCGCCGATCAGCACGCCGAGCATCAGGGCCAGGGCGTAGGACGTGCGCGCCGGCCGGGCGCGGCGCAGTGCACGGATCATCATTGCGGCACCTCGCTCAGGGCCGGGCTGCTCTGCTCGGCGGCCAGGGGCTGCCACCGGTGCAGCACGCGGTGGTCGATCGGGTCCACCACGGGCCGGGGGCGCCGTACGATCCGCTCCCGGAGGAGCGTCCGGAGCACCCGCTGACCGTCCCGGAAGGTACGCAGGTTGGAGGTGCCGCAGCGGCGGGGGAGTTCGTTGCTCGGCACCTCGGCGATGCGCAGGTTCGCCTTCAGCGCGTGGACCACCAACTCGGTCTCGATCTCGAAGCCGTGCGCGGTCAGCGCGAGCGCCGGAAGGCAGTCCCGACGGAACGAACAGAAGCCGTAGCACAGGTCCGTGAAGCGGACGAGGAACAGGGTGTTCGTCAGCCGCACCAGCAACTGGTTCCCGGTCCGGCGCAGCGCCGTCAGGTCGGTCGACCCGCCGGCGGTCAGGAACCGGGAACCCTTGACGAAGTCGTAGCCGTTCATGAGCGGGGTGACGAAGCGGTGGATCTCGGCGGGATCCATGCTGCCGTCGGCGTCGATCATCACGATCAGGTCGCCGGTGGCGGCGGCGAACGCCACCCGCGCCGCGTCGCCCTTGCCCCGGCAGTGCTGGGTCAGCACCACGACGTCCGGCCGGATGGCGCGGGCGACCTCGACCGTACGGTCCGACGAGTGCCCGTCGACGAGAACCACCTCGTCGACCATCGACGGCAGGCGCTCGAGCACCCACGCGATGTTCTGCTCCTCGTTGAGCGTCGGGATGACCACGCTCACGGTCTGTCGCCCTTCGCGGCCGTTGACCACGGCGGCGTCGTCCTCGGGCCGCTCCCGCATCCGCAGGATGCTCAGTGGCCGATCACCAAGTCCGGACGGTACGGGGAGCGGCGGCTCGGACAGCAGATCGGACACCTGCGCATCGATGTCCCGGTTCAGGGTCATCGGATCCCCTCCCCGACGGGCCGCGTCAGGCCGTTCCGCGGTGCGAGATCCGTCTCCGGCCCACGACAGGGGGCGACCTTCGATGTCCTTCTCATCAGCTCCTCTTCTCCCGGACGGCGCGCAGCATTGAACCGTTTATTGCTAATTGTCCGGTTTGCGGCGATTCGGCAACTTTGCGCCGAGATGTACAGAGGGCAAAGTTAACACCACGCAAAGGAGAACATGCGGGATTTATTTGACGCGTCCGGTTGAATGTGGACGAACTATCGAGTGGGGTATGCCCGCCCCGGCCGATCCGAGCCGGACCGGTCGGCTGACCTCGTCCGTGGCCGCGCCCGCAGCGTCTACGAAGGCGCGTCGATGCCGAGCCGGGAAGGGGGGTCGGCGGTGCAGCGGCGGCGGCAGGTATCGACAGGACCGGGACAGTGACCGGCTGTAATCATCTGGATCCACTGTTCCGCCGTCCGGCCGGCCCACTCTGCGATTTGCATTTTCGCTGCTCAGCGGGCTGCATCCGAGCCGGCTCGGACAATGGCCCGTCAACGGATTTCCATACTCCATATTCAGGAATATCCGTGGGTCAGCACTATCAGTGAGCGGCCGCGCCGCTACCGCCGCAGCAGGCTGCGGCTCACCGCCGTGCGCGACGCACTAGACGTGCGTGATCACGTTCTTGCCGTACGCGGTGAGGGTCTTCTCCTTGTCGTCATGCATGAGGTAGAGGGCGAAGTTGCGGACCCCGATCTCCTTGAGCTCCTGGAGCCGGTCG
Organism: Micromonospora sp. NPDC004551; assembly: GCF_040609975.1. NCBI lineage: Bacteria > Bacillati > Actinomycetota > Actinomycetes > Micromonosporales > Micromonosporaceae > Micromonospora > Micromonospora sp. NPDC004551. The sequence goes on from NZ_JBEXLM010000010.1 coordinate 178,280, forward strand.
ACATGAGCCGACTCGGGGCCGAGCAGGCAGAATCGGTCGACGATGGCGTCGGGCACGAAGTCGGTGGACGGATTGCCGGCGCGGCCGTGGTGTGAGTAGTCGTAGCCCTGGCGGCCCGTGATGTAGTCGGTCAGCGCCTTCGGTACCACGCCGGAGTCGCCGTAGCGGGCGACCAGGTCGGCCACGTGGTTGCCGACCATGCCGCCGAACCAGCGCAGCTGATCCCGTTGGTGTACGAGGTTCGTGCCCACGTAGGCGGGGGCGGCCACGCACATCGTGATCGAGTCCGGATCCCGGCCCGCGGCGCTGGCCGCGTCGCGTACCGTGCCGATCGTCCAGCGGGCGATGTCCGGGTCGGCGGTCTGCAGGATGAAGCCGTCGGCCTGCTCGCCGACCAGCCGCAGCGCCTTGGGGCCGTAGGCGGCCATCCAGATCTCCAGCCTGCCGTCACGCACCCACGGGATGCGCACCAGCGTGCCGTGGTGCTCGACGTCGCGTCCCTCGGCCAGTTCCTTGATCACCCGCATGGCGCTGCCGAGGGTCGCCAGGCTCGCGGGCGGTTGGCCGATGACCCGGCGGGCCGAGTCGCCGCGGCCGATCCCGCAGACCGTCCGGTTGCCGAACATGTCGTTGAGGGTGGCGAAGAGCGACGCGGTGACCGACCAGTCGCGGGTGCTCGGGTTGGTCACCATCGGTCCGACGATCAGGTGCTTGGTCGCGGCGAGGACCTGCGAGTAGATGACGAACGGCTCCTGCCACAGCACGCAGGAGTCGAACGTCCACCCGTAGCGGAAGCCGTTGTCCTCGGCAGCGGCGAGGCCCGCCACGACGTCGCGAGCGGGCGGGTCGGTCTGCAGAACGACACCGAAGTCCATGGTCAACTCCTCGTCAGACCAGGTACTGGCTGAGGTCGCGCTTCAGGAACCTGCCGTGCCCGGCGGCGCCGTGGAAGGCATTGTCATCGACGACGATCCGGCCGCGGGACAACACGGTGGAGACCTTCCCGGTCAGCCGCATGCCCTCGTACGCGGAATAGTCGACGTTCATGTGGTGGCTGCCTGCGGAGATGGTCTGCTCGGCCGTCGGGTCGTACACCGTGATGTCCGCGTCCGCGCCCGGGGCGATGACCCCCTTGCGTGGATAGAGACCGAACATCCGCGCGGGCGTGGTCGAGCTGATCTCGACCCAGCGCGGCAGGGTGATCTCACCCTTCACGACGCCCTGGTAGAGCAGGTCCATCCGGTGCTCGACGCCCGGCATCCCGTTGGGGATCTTGGAGAAGTCTCCCCGGCCCAGCTCCTTCTGGTCCTTGAAGCAAAAGGGGCAGTGGTCGGTGGACACCAGCGACAGGTCGTTGGTGCGCAGGCCCCGCCACAGCTCCGCCTGGTGCTCCCTGGGTCGCAGCGGGGGAGAGGCGACGTACTTCGCGCCCTCGAAGTCGGGCCTGGCCAGGTCGTCCAGCGACAGGAACAGATACTGCGGGCAGGTCTCGGCGAACACGTTCTGTCCGGTGTCGCGGGCCTGGGTCACCGCGTCGAGGGCGTGCGCGGCGGACAGGTGCACGATGTACAGCGGCGCGCCGGTGACCTTCGCCAGGGTGATCGCCCGGGAGGTCGCCTCGCCCTCCAGCTCGGGCGGCCGGGTCAGCCCGTGCTGCACCGGGTCGGTCCGACCGCTGGCCAGTGCCTGTGCGACGAGCTGGTCGATGGCGATGCCGTTCTCCGCGTGCATCATGATCATCGAGCCGGTGTCCCGGGCCTTCTGCATCGCCCGCAGGATCTCCCCGTCGGTGGCGTAGAAGACGCCCGGGTAGGCCATGAACATCTTGAAGGTGTTCACGCCCGCGTCGATGCAGGCCTCCATCTCCTTGAGCGAGGTGTCGTTGACGTCCGAGACGATCATGTGGAACCCGTAGTCGATCGCGCAGGTGCCGTCGGCCTTGCTGTGCCACTTGTCCAGTGCGGACAGCAACGACGTTCCCTTGCCCTGCACGGCGAAGTCGATGATCGTGGTCGTGCCGCCCCAGGCCGCCGCGGTCGTCCCGCTCTCGAAGGTGTCGGCCGAGAAGGTGCCCCCGAACGGCATCTCCATGTGGGTGTGGCCGTCGATCCCGCCCGGCACCACGTACTTGCCGACGGCGTCGATCACCCGCTCGGCGCCGGACGCCCACTGCTGGGCCAGCCCCGAGTCCGGCGCGGCGAGCGCGGCGATCCGCTCGCCCTCCACCAGCACGTCCGCCGGGTACTCCCCGGTGGCGTTGACGACTGTTCCGTTGCGGATGACGATGCTCACGGCGTCACCAGCGATTCGTAGGTCTCGGGCCGGCGGTCGCGGTAGAACGCCCACAGGTCGCGCACCTCGGCCAGCCGGTCCATGTCGAGATCGCGGACGACGACCTCCTCCTCGGTGTCCGACGCGGCGTCGCCGACCAGTTGCCCCCGCGGGTCCACGAAGTAGGACTGGCCGTAGAAGTCGTTGTCGCCCAACGGTTCCACGCCGACCCGATTGATCGTGCCGACGTAGTACTCGTTGGCGACTGCGGCGGCCGGCTGCTCAAGGCGCCAGAGGTACTCCGACAGGCCGCGGCTCGTGGCGGAAGGGTTGAAGACGATCTTCGCACCTGCCAGCCCCAGTGCCCGCCAGCCTTCCGGGAAGTGCCGTTCATAGCAGATGTAGACGCCGATGCGGCCCACCGCGGTGTCGAACACCGGATAGCCGAGGTTTCCCGGCCGGAAGTAGAACTTCTCCCAGAAGCCCTTCACCTGCGGGATGTGGTTCTTGCGGTGCTTGCCGAGGTAGGTGCCGTCGGCGTCGATCACCGCCGCCGTGTTGTAGTAGACGCCGGGTTGTTCCTGCTCGTACATCGGCACGATCAGCACCACACCGTGCTGCTCGGCGATCTCGCGCATCAGCGCGGTCGTCGGCCCGTCGGGGATCGCCTCGGTGTACGAGTAGTAGTCGGCGTCCTGCACCTGGCAGAAGTACGGACCGTAGAACAGCTCCTGCAGGCAGACGACCTGCGCGCCCTGCGACGCGGCACTGCGGATCGCCTCCACCGCGTTCGCGATCATCGACTCCTTGTCGCCGGTCCACTTCTGCTGCACCAGTCCGGCGCGGACGATGTTGCTCACCTGATCTCCCCCTTCGCATGGCTGCCGCGCGGCGGCATCGACAGCGCCAGGTAGACGACGAACCCGCCGACCAGACCGGCGAGCCAGCTGTAGTCGTAGAGCGGCTTGAGCCACGGGATGAACCCGTCCTCGGGGAACGGCCCCTTGCCGGGTGCGGAGTAGGCGCCCCCGACCGCGAGGACCGCGCCGACGACGGTGGCGACGATGGCCGTCCAGTTCCAGCCGCCCGAGAACCAGTACCGGCCCTCGGGACGGTAGAGGCCGGACAACTGGAGGCGCGTGCGGCTGCGGACCCAGTAGCCCGCGATGAGCACCCCGGCGACGGCGCCGAGCAGGCCACCGTAGAACCCGAGCCACACGAAGATGTAGATGTTGGGGTCCTGCACCAGCCGCCACGGCTGGATCAGGATGCCGAGCACACCCGTGATCAGTCCTCCGGTCCGGAAGCTGACCAGCCGGGGTGCGGCGTTGGAGAAGTCGTACGCCGGGCTGACCGTGTTCGCGGCGACGTTCACCGACAGCGTCGCCACCACCACCGTGAACAGGCCCAGCGCGACGACCAGCGGGTTCTCGAACTTGGCGGCGAGCTGGATGGGGTCCCAGATCGCCTCACCGTAGATCACGGCCGTGCCGGAGGTGATCATGATCGACAGGATGGCGAAGAACGACATCGTGGTGGGCAGGCCGAGGACCTGGCCGTACGCCTGCTGCCGCTGGCTGCCGCCGAACCGGGTGAAGTCGGGGATGTTCAGCGACAGGGTCGCCCAGAACGCGATCATCGCCATCAGGGATGGTGCGAACAGCTTCCAGAAGTCGGCGCCCCAGCCCAGCTTCGACGGCTCGGACAGGATCGGGCCGAGCCCGCCGGCCTCGACCAGGACCCAGATCAGCAGGGCGACGGCCACCACGATGACGAACGGTGCCGCCCAGTTCTCGAAGCGCCGCAGGGTGTCCATGCCCCGCCAGATGATCGCCATCTCGATCGCCCAGAACGCGAGGAAGGAGGCCCACAGCGTCCACGGGTGGTCCATGACCTGCGCCGCGTCGACCCACCAGGAGCCCAGCAGTTTCCCGGCGATCGCGTAGATCGCCTCGCCGCCGATCCAGGTCTGGATGCCGAACCAGCCGCACGCGATGAACGCGCGGAGCAGGGCCGCGAGGTTGGCGCCGCGAACTCCGTAGAACGCGCGGGCGAAGACCGGGAACGGAATTCCGTACTTGGTGCCCGCGTGGCTGTTCAACAGCATCGGGACCAGGACGAGCAGATTGCCCAGCGTGATCGTGAGGAACGCCTGCACCCAGTTCATGCCGAGCTGGATGAGCCCGGCGGCGAGCAGGTAGGTGGGGATGTTGTGCGCCATGCCGATCCACAGCGCCGCGAAGTTGTACGTGTTCCAGGTGCGCTTCTCGATCGGTACCGGGGCCAGCTCCTCGTTGAAGTAGCGGCTGCCGGCGATCGTGGAGAAGTCGCGCAACTCGACCCGGCCGTCGGGATGGGTGATCTGCGTGCCGGGTTCGACCGCGGTGGTTTCGGCCGGGGGCAGGGGTTCGACGGTCATCGGTCACCTCCTGTTACGGTGCCGCAACACTGGCCGACCAACCCGGCTCACGCGCTCCTGGTGGGCGGTTCAGCGCGATCTTTATCTGGGAATGGTGAGTGTCGCGAGCCCGCCGCGGGCAGCGGCAAAGTGTCCACGCTTGCCATGATCGGGACACACTCTGTCCACGGCATGCCCGCGCCGACCTGTCAATCCGCGCGGTGGGTGGATTGGGGCCGCGAGGTGCCTACGCGTCGAGTTCGTGCACCAGGAGCGCGACGTACAGCGACAGCACCGACTCCGGGTCCTCCAGCGACACCCCGAGCACCTGCGCGATCCGCGACAGCTGCTGGTAGTAGGCCGTACGTGACAGGTGCGCCGCAGCGGCCGCCGCCGACTTGTTCCCGCCCTGCTCGCAGTAGCAGCGCAGCAGCTCCACCAGCCGGCTACGTTGGTGGGCGTCCCGCGCCAGCAGCCGGCCCAACTCCCGATCCGCGAACGCCTGGACCCGCTCGTCCTCCCGGAGCAGGTGCAACAGGCCGCGCAGGCGCACGTTGTCCAGCCGGTGGTAGAGCTGCGCACCGGGCGTACGGAGGGCCGCCCCCGCGACGTGGGCGGCCTCGCCGAGGCTGCGGCGCACCTCGGCGACGTGTGACACGGTGGTGCCGACCGCCATCAGCACCGGGCCGGCTGCCGAGCGGTGTACCTCCTCGGCCAACCGGCGGAGGACCGCGTCGACCCTGGCGTGCGCGGGCAGCGACAACAGCGCCCGTACGCTCGTGTCGTCCACGACGCCCACCAGGGCGGGCACTGACACCCGCCGTGCGGCCGACGCGGTGACCTCGGCGAGGTCGCGCAGCACCTCCTGAGTGGCCAGCGCAGGCGCGCGTGGCGTCATGTGCCCGGGCCGGATCGCCACCCCGACGAGCTGCCGCTGTTCGAAGCCGACGCCCAGCGCGGACGCCCGGGCGGCCAGATCCGGCGGCGGTACCGCCTGACCGAGCAGTTGCGCGAGCAGCATCCGGTGCGTCTGCCGCTCCAGACTCTCCCGATCACGCGCCACGAGCCGGTGCACCGCCAGCGCCGACGCGGCCCGCTCCGCGACCACCATGTGCCGGTGCGGCGGAGGGTCCGGCGAGAGCAGCACCAGCCGTCCCCAGTCGGCGCCCTGTGCCCCGACCACCGTGATCAACCAGCCGGCCTCCCCGTCGTAGGCCGTTCGCTCGGGCACGGCCACGGAACGGGACCGCTGATTCCAGTCCGCGAGCAGCTCGGTGGGATCCTGCCCGGCCGCGTCGTACGCGAGCACCTCGTGCCCCAGCGTCTCGAGCACGACGGGCAGCCCGGAGATCCTGGCCACCTCGCGCAGCACCTCGGCCGGCTCGGCCCCGGCCACGGTGAGTGAGGTGAACGTCTCGTGCACCTGCTCGGCGGCCCGCAGCTCGGCGAGCTGGGCGTCGACGATCAGCGCCACCACCGCCTCGGTGACGGACACGAACCGCGTCTCCTCCGCCAGCGTGATCAGGGGGAGCCCGTGCCGGTCGGCCGCTGCCACGAGCGCGTCGGGTACGTGATCGTTCCACCGGCGGACCAGCTCGATGACCAGTCCCGCCGCGTGGACCGCGGCCAGGTCGTCCACGTAGCCCGTGAGCGCCGCCGGCTCATCCGGCAGCGCGATGCCGGTGGTCAGGACCAGTTCGCCACCGCGGAGCAGGTGGGCGATGTCGGCGACCTCCGCCACGTGGACCCAGCGGACCCGGCCCTGCATCCCGGCCGATCCGGCCACCACCTGCGGCCTCGCACGCCGGATCACCGGCAGCGCGAGGGCTTCTGCGACGGAGGGATACATCGCGACCTCCCCACTGCCGGGATTGCACACAACGTAATGGCAGCGACCGCGGAGCGGTACAGGTTGCACATAGCGGTTGGACAACGAATGCCGCCACACTCGGCCTACCGGCGGAGATACGGAGGACGCGATGGCGCACCGCGAGCTGCTGACCAGACACCGGTCCGTGATGCCGAAGTGGCTGGCGCTTTACTACGAACAGCCGATCGAGTTCGCCAGCGCGTCCGGCCGCCGGGTGACCGACCGGGAGGGACACACCTACCTCGACTTCTTCGCCGGCATCCTGACCAACGCGATCGGCTACGACGTGGCCGAGATCAGCGACGCGGTCCGGTCGCAGATCGACACCGGCGTGCTGCACTCCTCCACGCTCTACCTGATCCAGTCGCAGGTCGAGCTCGCGGAGAAGATCGCGGAGCTATCCGGGATCCCGGACGCCAAAGTGTTCTTCACCAACTCGGGCACCGAGGCGAACGAGACCGCGCTGATGCTCGCCACCCAGCACCGGCGCAGCGAGCAGGTGCTGGCCCTGCGCAACTCCTACCACGGCCGCGCGTTCGCCACCGTCGGCATCACCGGCATCCGCGGCTGGTCGGCCAGCGCGCTCAGCCCCGTCAAGGTGAGCTGGGTGCACGGCGGCTACCGCTACCGCAGCCCCTTCCGGGACCTGTCCGACGCGGACTACGTCCGCGCCTGCGTCGCCGACCTGCGCGAGATCATCGAGACGACGACCGCGGGTGACGTCGCGTGCATGATCGTCGAACCGATCCAGGGCGTCGGCGGCTTCGCCACCCCACCGGACGGGCTGTTCGGCGAGTTCAAGAAGGTGCTCGACGAATACGGGATCCTCCTCGTCTCCGACGAGGTGCAGACCGGCTGGGGCCGCACGGGCGAACACTTCTGGGGCATCCAGGCGCACGGCGTCGTACCGGACGCGATCACCTTCGCCAAGGGCCTGGGCAACGGCCTGGCGATCGGCGGAGTCGTCGCCCGGGCAGACCTCATGGACTGCCTCGGCGCCAACTCGATCTCCACCTTCGGTGGGAACCCGCTCGCCACCGCCGGCGCGCTGGCCTCGCTCACCTATCTCCTGGAACACGATCTCCAGGCCAACGCCGCAGACCTGGGCGCCCGCCTGCTCGACGGCCTCCGTGCGGTCGCGCGGGGGCATCCCGTGGTCGGCGATGTCCGCGGCAAGGGCCTGATGATCGCGCTGGAACTCGTGGGACCCGACGGTGCGCCCCACCCGGCGGCCGCCGCCGCGCTGCTGGAGGAATCCCGGAAACGTGGACTGCTCGTCGGCAAGGGCGGCCTGTACGGCAACGTCATCCGCCTGGCACCACCGATGACACTGACCCGCGCCGAGGCGGACGAGGCGCTCGAGATCCTCACCCAGTCGATCGAGGCCGTGGCCAAGGAGGTGCAGCCGCGATGAGGACCACCCACTGGATCGGCGGCAAGCCGTGGAACGGCGTCGCCGAGCGCGTCGGCGACATCTACGATCCCGCCACCGGACAGATCACCGGGCACGTCGACTTCGGGACCGCCGCGGTCGTCGACCAGGCCGTCGCCGCCGCCGGCGAAGCCTTCACCCGCTGGCGTACGGCTTCCCTCACCCAGCGGTCGAACGTGATGTTCGCCTTCCGGGAACTGCTGAACGCCCGCCGGCCCGAACTGGCCAGGATCATCACTGCCGAGCACGGCAAGGTACTGTCCGACGCCGCCGGGGAGATCCAACGCGGGCTGGAGAACGTGGAGTTCGCCTGCGGCATCCCGTCGATGCTCAGGGGCGGCTTCAGCGAGAACGCCTCCACCCAGGTCGACGTGTACTCCATCCGGCAGCCGCTCGGCGTGGTCGGGGTGATCACCCCGTTCAACTTCCCCGCCATGGTGCCGCTGTGGTTCGCGCCGAACGCGATCGCGTGCGGCAACAGCGTGGTCCTCAAGCCGAGCGAGAAGGATCCGTCCGCGGCGAACTTCCTCGCCGAACTGTTCGCCGAGGCCGGGCTGCCGGACGGGGTGTTCAACGTCGTGCACGGCGACAAGGAGGCGGTCGACCGGATTCTCGAACACCCGGCGGTCAAAGCGATCTCCTTCGTCGGCTCCACCCCGATCGCCCGCTACGTCTATGAGACCGGCACCCGCAACGGCAAGCGGGTGCAGGCGCTCGGCGGCGCGAAGAACCACATGGTCGTGCTGCCCGACGCCGACCTCGACCTCGCCGCCGACGCCGCCGTCTCGGCCGGCTTCGGCTCGGCCGGCGAACGCTGCATGGCCATCTCCGTCGTCGTGGCCGTCGACCCGGTCGGCGACGCGCTGGTCGGCAAGATCAGCGAGCGGATCCCTGCGCTCCGGGTCGGCGACGGCCGCCGGCCGGGCTGCGAGATGGGACCGCTGGTCACCGGCGCCCACCGCGACCGGGTGGTGTCGTACCTGGACGCGGGACGCGCCGCGGGGGCGGAGCTGGTGATCGACGGGCGGAGCCACTCTGTCGACGGTGAGCGAGGCGGCTTCTGGCTCGGGCCGACCCTCTTCGATCGCGTCGGCACGGACATGTCCATCTACACCGACGAGATCTTCGGACCGGTGCTCTCGGTGCTGCGCGTGCCCAGCTACGACGACGCCGTCGAGGTGGTCAACGCCAATCGCTACGGCAACGGCACCGCCATCTTCACCAACGACGGCGGCGCTGCCCGGCGCTACCAGAACGAGATCGAGGTCGGCATGGTCGGCGTGAACGTCCCGATCCCGGTCCCGGTCTCGTACTACTCCTTCGGCGGTTGGAAGGACTCCCTGTTCGGCGACGCGCACGCGTACGGGCCGGAAGGAGTGAACTTCTTCGTCAGATCCAAGGTGGTCACCAGCCGGTGGCTCGACCCCTCCCACGGTGGAGTGAACCTCGGCTTCCCGCAGAACAGCTGAGCGCGCTCGCCTTGACAGGCGGGAGAACCCTCCCTAGCTTTACAAGCGTAAGCTTGTACAAGTCACAGCTTGTAAAGCTGGGAGAGGAGACCGGGATGACCGGCACCACGAGCACGCGGAGCAAGGACTTCACCTCGGTCCTCAGCCTCCCGGCGAACCCCGAGAGCGTCTCGGAGCTGTTCACCTCCGCCGCCGGCGTCAGCCGTTGGTGGGGCCCGACCGAGGGCGACGGCGCCGTCGGCGGCGTTCTCGTCACCAGCTTCGGCGAGCACGGTGCGAACGCGATGCGCGTCCTCGAGGCCGGGCCCGCCCGCGTGGTCTGGGAGTCGATCGCACCCGACGGGACCGCACCGACCGGACACACGCGGGAGTGGCTCGGCACGACGATGGAGTTCGACATCGTTCCTGCCGGCACCGGCACCGAGCTGCGGTTCCGACACGCCGGCCTGACCCCGCAGCTCCCGTGCTGGGACGCCTGCGTCGCCGCCTGGAACTACTTCCTGGCGAGCATCGACACCCTCGCCAGGACCGGCACCGGCACCCCGTTCGGGGCCTGAGACCCTGGTCCCATGGCCGAACGGAAGCAGCTCCCGCCCGAAGGACCCGACGCGGTCCTCCGGGCGCTCGCCGACCCGCACCGGCGCCAGATCCTGCGCCTCGTCCAGCACGCCGAGCTGCCCGCCGGCCGGATCGCGGCGAGCTTCACCCTCACCCAGCAGGCGGTCAGCCAGCACATCGGCGTGCTCCGGCAGGCCGGCCTCCTCACCGAGCGGCGTGAGGGCACCCGCCGCCTCTACACGCTGCGCCACGAGTCCCTCCAGCCGGTGCGCGACCTGCTCTCCGAGTTCTGGCCCGACGCCCTCGGCCGCCTGAGGCAGGCCGTCGAGACGGCCCATCCCCGACCACCGGAGAGGAAGCCGTGACCGCCGAGATCCGCAACGACGTCATCGTGGCGACCGAGCACATCAAGGCACCGCCCGAGGTCGTCTTCCCGTACCTCACCGACCCCGCGCTCATCGTCCGGTGGATCGGCGACAAGGCCGAGCTCGACCCGCAGCCCGGCGGCGTGTTCTCGCTCGACATGGGCGACGTCGCGGCCCGCGGCGTCTACCTCACCGTCGAGCCGCCGTACCGCGTCGTGTTCACCTGGGGAATCCCCGGCAACGACGCCCTGCCGCCCGGCGGATCGACCGTCGAGATCGTGCTGACGCCGGACGGCGACGACACGATGGTCGTGCTCACGCACCGCGGCGTGCCACCCACCCTCCTCGACACCCACCGCGCCGGCTGGGAGGACCGGCTCGGACGGCTGAGCCTGGCGGCGGCCGGCTGACCCGGCCGCCTCCCGTGCGCGGACGCCCCAGCAGAGGAGGTGCTTCGCAGCAGGCCCGGCGGTGGGCGTGGCTACGATGAGGCCGGTCGACACCGGGGCGTCACCGGCACGAGGGAGGCCACGTTGACCCGGAGCACCGCGCCGCGGACGGTGGCCGACGCCCGGCGCGCCGACCAGGACTGGCGACGCCAGGTGCCCCGGGCCTTCGCCACGCTGCTCTGGGTGATCGCGGTGGTCTGCGCGCTGGCCGCGCTGAGCAGCGCCGTCCGCTCCGACATCCAGCCGGTCCGCACCGCCATCGACGCCCTGCTGCTGCCCGCACCGGCGAACCTGGCGTACGCGGTCTTCCTCGGCACCCTGGCCTCGGCGGTGCTGCGCCGCAAGCGGCTGGCGTACTGGGTGCTGGTCGTCTACTTCACCCTCACCCTGGCCGTCGGCGTGCTGGCCGGCGTGCTGCTGCTGGTGGTCGGCAGCAACGACCTCACCGACGACGCCGGGGAGCGGCTGTTCGACTCCCTGGAGACGGTCGGTGTGTGGATCGGCATCGCCTTCGCCGCCGGGGCGCTGGCCCTGCTGCTGGCCGCCCGGCGGGAGTTCTACGCCCGGGTACGCAGCGGCAGTACCCGGCGCGCCCTGGGGGTCTTCCTCGGGCTCGCGGCGGTCGCGGTCGGGCTCGGCTACCTGCTGCTCCTCGTCGAGCCGGGCAGCCTGCGCACCTGGGTGGACCGGCTCGGCTACGCCATCGAGAAGGTGTTCGGCGGCGCGATCACCCTGGACGTCACCCGGCAGGGGCAGGCGCCCGGCTGGGTCAACCTGCTGCTCGGTGGCTTCGGTGCGATCGCCTTCGTCGCCGGCCTGTTCACCCTGCTCCGGTCGCAGCGGGCCGCCGCCGTGCTGCACCCCGACGAGGAGGAGCGGATCCGGGAGCTCCTCGCCAGGCACGGCGGGCGGGACTCGCTGGGCTACTTCGCCACCCGGCGGGACAAGGCGGCGATCTTCTCGGCCAGCGGCAAGGCGGCGATCACCTACCGGGTCGTCAACGGGGTCAGCCTGGCCAGCGGCGACCCGGTGGGGGACCCGGAGGCGTGGGGGCCGGCCATCGAGGCGTGGCTCGACCAGGCCGGGGCGTACGCCTGGACCCCGGCGGTGATGGGCACCAGCGAGGCGGGCGCCAGGGCGTATCACCGGTACGGGCTGAAGGTGCTGCACCTGGGCGACGAGGCGATCCTGCTGACCCGCGAGTTCGACCTGGACGGGCGGGACATGCGCCCGGTCCGCCAGGCCGTGCACCGGGTGGAGCGGGCCGGCTACACGGCCCGGGTGCGCCGGCACGCGGAGATCCCGGCCGCGGAGCTGTCCGAGCTGGCCAGGCTGGCCACCGCCTGGCGGGACACCGAACACGAGCGGGGCTTCTCGATGGCGCTGGGCCGGCTCGGCGACCCCGCCGACGGCGACTGCGTGCTGGTCGAGGCGCGGGACGGGAGCGGCCGGATACGGGCGCTGCTGTCGCTGAGCCCGTGGGGCGCCGACGGGCTCTCGCTGGACCTGATGCGCCGGGACCGGTCGGCCGAGAACGGGATCACGGAGTTCCTGGTCGCGGCGCTGATGGGCGGCGCACCCCGGCTCGGCGTCGAGCGGGTGTCGCTGAACTTCGCGGTGTTCCGGTCGGTGTTCGAGCAGGGCGCCAGGATCGGCGCCGGCCCGGTCATCCGGCTCTGGCGGCACACCCTCCTGTTCTTCTCCCGCTGGTGGCAGCTGGAGTCGCTGTACCTCTCCAACGCCAAGTACCAGCCGCACTGGACGCCGCGCTACCTGTGCTTCGGTGAGCGTCGGGAGCTGGCCCGGGTGGGCCTCGCCGCGGCGGTCGCGGAGGGCTTCGTCGCCCTGCCGGGCGGGCGGCCCACCCCGCTGCAGGGCGTGCCGCCGGCCGGCGGCGGGGTCGGCTACGTGCCGCCGGCCGCCGCGACGGTCCGGGCCGTGCCGTCCGAACCGGCCGCGGTGCACCTTCCCGAGCAGATCCGGGTACGCCGGGCGAAGCTGGACCGGCTGCGCGCCGAGGGCGTCGACCCGTACCCCGTGGACTTCCCGCGCACCGACGCCTGCGCGGCCGTGCGGGCGCGGCACGCCGGGCTGGCGCCGGACACCGGCACCGGCGAGACCGTGTCGGTGGCCGGACGGGTGCTGCTGGTTCGCGACCACGGGCACCTCTGCTTCGCGACGATCCGGGACGGCACCGGCGACCTCCAGTTGATGCTGGAGCACGACCTGGACCGGTGGCGTGCCACCGTCGATGTCGGCGACCACGTGGGTGCCACCGGGGAGGTGTACGCGACCCGGCGGGGCGAGGTGTCGGTGCGGGTGGCCGACTGGCGGCTGACCAGCAAGTGCCTGCGCCCGTTGCCGGACAAGCACCACGGGCTGGCCGACCCGGAGGCCCGGGTCCGGCAGCGCTACCTCGACCTCGCCATCGATCCGGCCGCGCGGGATCTGCTGCGGGCCCGCGGCGCCGTCCTGCACAGCCTGCGGGGCTCCCTGGCGGGCCGGGACTTCCTGGAGGTGGAGACGCCGATCCTGCAGCGGGTGCACGGCGGTGCGAACGCCCGCCCGTTCGTCACCCACAGCAACGCATACGACCTGCGGCTGAGCCTGCGGATCGCCCCCGAGCTGTATCTGAAGCGGCTGGCGGTGGGCGGGATGGAGCGGGTGTACGAGCTGGGCCGGGCGTTCCGCAACGAGGGCGTCGACCACAGCCACAACCCGGAGTTCACGGTGCTGGAGGTCTACCAGGCGTACGCGGACTACCACGTGATGCGCGAGCTGGCCCGGGAGCTGATCGTGGCCGCGGCGGTCGCGGTGCACGGGTCGCCGGTGGTGACCCGCCCCGGGACGGGCGACACCCTGGACGTCGGCGGCGAGTGGCCGGTCCGCACGGTCAACGAGGCGATCTCCTCGGTGCTCGGCGAGGAGGTCACCGCCGACACCGACCTGGCCGCCCTGCGCAGGCTCTGCGACGCCGCCAAGGTGGCGTACGACCCCCGCTGGGAGCGCGGCGCGGTGTTGCTGGAGCTGTACGAGCGGCTGGTCGAGGCGCGCACCGAGACGCCGACGTTCTACCTGGACTTCCCGACCGACGCCTCGCCGTTGACCCGGCAGCACCGGGCCGACCCACGGCTGGCGGAGCGGTGGGACCTGGTGGCGTTCGGGATGGAGCTGGGCACCGCGTACTCGGAGCTGATCGACCCGACGGAGCAGCGGCGCCGGCTCACCGCGCAGTCGTTGAAGGCGGCCGGCGGCGACCCCGAGGCGATGGACCTGGACGAGGATTTCCTCACCGCGCTGGAGTACGCCATGCCGCCCACCGGCGGCCTCGGCCTGGGTGTGGACCGGCTGCTGATGCTGCTGACCGGCCGGTCGATCCGGGAGACGCTGCCCTTCCCGCTGGTGCGGGAGTCCTCGTGAGCCGAACCGGCCGGGCCCGGGCGCTGCCGGGGCTGGCGCTCGCGCTGGCCGGGGTCCTGTACTCGTCGTGGCTGATCGGGCCGCTGCTGAATCCGGCGTTCGGGCTCCTCGACGGGTACGCCAGCGAGCTGGCCGCCCGGGACCAGCCGTACCACCTGGTTTTCGGCCTGGGTGACCTGGTCGCCGGCGCGCTCGCGTCGGCGACCGGGCTGGCGCTGGCCCGGCGCGCCCGGGGCTGGTCGCGGTGGGCCTGGTGGGGGCTGATCGCCTTCGGCGTGGCCACCGCCCTGGACGGCACGGTGAGTTCGATGGACTGCGCGCCCTCGGCCGACGCGCGCTGCGCCCGGCTCGCGGAGCTGGGCGAGCTGTCCTGGCGCGACCAGGGGCACTCGGTCAGCTCGGCGGCGGCGATCGCCGCCGCGCTGGCCTCACTGCTCGCGCTGCTGCTGGCCCGGCGCGGCCACCGTGCGTCATTGCGCTGGGGGCTGGCGGTGACCGCGGTGCTGCTGGTGGGCACGGCCGGTACGCTGGTCGAGCTGGCCCGCCCGGACGCGGCGCTGGGCGCCTGGCAGCGGGTCCAGCTGCTCGGCCTCTCCGGCTGGCTGCTCTACGCCGGCGGCGTCGCCGCCCGGCCGGGTGACACCGGTTCCCGGACCGGCCCGGCTCCGGCGGCGTGAGCTGCCCGTCGACCGGGGCGGTGGCGACGGGATCCGGCAGGCGTGGCGGCCCCGTTCCGGGGTACACGCGCCCGGCAGGGTCGAGCGGGCCCGCGGCGGCCCGCGGCCGACGTGACGGCGTGATCAGGGGCAGATGTCGCGACACGTGGTGGAGCTGCGCGTACACGGGATTTCCGGGGTGCGGGCGGAGGAACTGCTGGACCACCCGGTGGTGGTCCGGGTCGCTGGCGACCACAACGCCGGCTTCTACCGCCCCCGCCCAGGGTTCGGGGTCCCGTTCGGGCCCGCCGGCGTCACGATGGAGGCGTACCAGTGGCGGAACCTGACGGCGGGCGGGGCGGCCCGCGCCCTGTCGCTGCTGTTCCTGCTGCCCTTCATGTTCAGCAACCTGGCGGCGTGGCTACGGCCGCCCGGCGGCGGCGGCGAGACGGTCAAGGCACTGTGCCGCCTGCTCGGCGCCACCATCACCGTCACCTTCGTGTTGTCGATCGTCGCCGTCGCCGTGGACCTCGTCGGCTGGCAGTGCGTGCCGTACCAACCGTGTACCGCCGGTCGGGGATACCTGTCCTGGCTCGATGAACTGCAGACCGGGCCGCGCCTGGTCGTCCTCGGCGTGGTCCCGGCCGCCGCCATCCGCCTCCTCTGGTGGGTCGGTTCGCGGTCCGCGCGTGCCTACGAGGCGTTCCAGCCCTCGTACGACACCTCGGGCGCCCCGAGCGCCGATCGGCTCGACGCCCGCGGTTTCTGGCGCGGAGAGGCACAGGTCGGGCGGCTCCGGTCGATCCACGTGGCGATCGCGTACGCCACGCTGGACGCCAGCGTCCTCTTCGCGCTCACCGCCCAGGACGGCAGCCCGGTCGGCCGCACGCTCATCGGGGCGACCGCGCTGCTCGCGGCGGCGTGCCTGGCGCTGCTCTGCCTGCCCGCGTTGAGCGCTCCGCACACCGGCTGGGACTGGATCAGGTCCGTCATCCGGGTGCTGCGTGCCGCCGTCGCCGTGCTCACCATCCTCACGGCCGGGTACGCGCTCCTACCGCGTCCCCCCGTGCGGCTGGGAGCGCTGCCCGGCTTCGCCATCACCGTCAACCTGGTGATCCTCGGACAGGCCGCGCTGCTGACGGTGCTCGCGGCGGTCGTCATGTGGCAGCAACGCGCGGCGCCGCCCGAGGCGAGGTCGTTCTTCCGGGGCCTGGGCGCCCCGGTGTTCGGCGCGATCGCCGCCGGTCTCGCGGCGGCCTTCGCCGCGGGACTCGTGTACCGGACGGCCGACGTCCTCGACCGGGGCGCCATTCCGGGCCCGGGACACCCGTCGCCTCCCGGCGCCCCGCCGCTGGACCCGCCGGTCGCCTTCCGGTGGGAGGCGCTGGGCGCCCTCACCGCCGTGCTGCTGGTGAGCCTCGTGGGGCTGTACGTCAGCCGGTTCGGCCGGCGCAGGCGGGACCGGATGGCGGCCCGGATCAGCCAGGAGGACTTTCCCGATGCCCCGCCGCAGGCGGCGGCGCGAGTTCAGGCGGTGCGCCGGGCGATCAGCAGATCACGGCTGGCCGAGCAGTTCAGTCCACTGATCATCGTGTACTTCGTGCTCTCGCTGCTCAGCCTGGCGGTCACCGCGCTCGACGTGGCCGAGATCGGGCCGACCCAGCTGGCGCAGCGGCTCGGCGGCGGCAGCGGCATGTTCGTGGGACTCGCGGCCTATCTCACCGACGCGGGGACGTTCTCGCTGGGGCTGATCGTCGTCGGGCTGCTGCTGGTCGCCGTCATGGCCTACGTCTCCCCGGAGGTCCGGCGCGCCGTCGGGGTGCTGTGGGATCTCGGCACCTTCTTCCCCCGGACGACCCATCCGTTCGCGCCGCCCTGCTACGCCGAACGGGCGGTACCGGAGCTCGCCCGGCGGGTGAGCGAACTGAGCCGGGAGCGGACGGTGCTGCTGTCCGGGCACAGCCACGGTTCCGCCCTGGCCGCGGCGGCCATCCTGCAACTGCCACCGGAGACGTGCCGCCGGGTCGCCCTGCTCACCCACGGCTCTCCGCTCCGCCGCCTCTACGGCCACCTCATGCCGGCCTACTTCGGCGACGACGTCCTGCGTGAGGTCGGCGACCGGGTCGGCTGGCGGTGGCGCAACCTGTGGCGGGCCACCGACCCGGTCGGTGGGCCGGTCTTCTCCACCCACCGGCCCGGCGAACAGCCCGCCGTCGGCGGGCCGGCGGGCCTCGTCGACGTGCGCCTGCGTGACCCCCGCGCGGTCACCGTCGAGCCGATGGACACCGTTCCGCCGCCGATCGAGGCGCACTGGCCGTACCACACCGACCCGCGGTACGCCGAGGCGGTCGCTGCCCTCGCCGACTGCCTCGACCGCGGTGAATCCACCACGCGCGACAGCGCGCGAAGGGACCCGGCCGCCGGGGCCGAATGAACAGGGCGAATGTGTCCTGGGCGGCCCGTCGTCGTTGCCGGTGGCATCGCGTCACTTGACATCTCATACCCCCTGGGGGTAAACATTCCTCCTACCCGTACCCCCTAGGGGTACAAGAAGGAGTGATCGCGATGTCATCCGGTTCGAAGCGCTGGTGGGCCCTGGGGCTCATCGCCCTGGCCCAGTTCATGGTCATCATGGACACCTCGATCATCGGCGTCGCCTTACCACGCATACAGGCCGATCTCGGCTTCTCACCGGAGAACCTGTCCTGGGTGTTCAACGCCTACGTCGTCGCGTTCGGCGGCCTGCTGCTGCTGGGCGGCCGGCTGTCCGACCTGCTCGGCGCGCGGCGCATGTTCGCCGCCGGCTGGCTCATCCTGCTGATCGGCTCCGCCGCCGCCGGCCTGGCCGACAGCGTCGGGGTCGAACTGGCCGCCCGCGCGGTGCAGGGAGCCGGTGCGGCGTTGATCGCCCCGTCGGCGCTCACCCTGCTGATGATGCTCTTCGGCGCCGAGCCCAGGGAACTGACCCGGGCCCTCGCCCTCTACGGCGCGGCCGCGCCCGCCGGCGGCACGGCCGGCGTCTTCCTCGGCGGCGTCATCACCGAATACGTCAGCTGGCCCTGGGTCTTCTACATCAACATCCCCATCGCCGCACTCGCGCTGCTGGCCACGCCGGCCCTGATGCCCTCCGGGGGTACCCGCCGCGGTTCCCTGGACGTTCTCGGCGCGCTGACCGTGACCCTCGGCCTCGGCGCCGCCGTCTGCGGAATCGTCCGCGCCCCCGAGGTCGGTTGGACCTCCGGGCAGACCTGGCTGGTCCTCGCCGGAGCCGTCGTCGCCCTGGCCGCGTTCGTCGGCATCCAGGCGGCACGTCGCGAGCCGCTGATGCGCCTGTCGATCTTCCGTGCCCCGAACCTCGCCGCGGCCAACATCGCCCAGCTGCTCCTCGGCGCAGCCTGGATCCCGATGTGGTTCTTCCTCAACCTCTACCTGCAGCAGGTGTTGGGCTACCGCGCCTTCCCCAGCGGCGCCGCCCTGTTGCCGATGACGATCCTCATCATGATCGGAATGATCGCGCTCGCCCCGCGAGCCATCGCCCGGTTCGGCCCGAAGCCCATGGTGGTCACCGGCCTCGCCATCCTGGCGGTCGGACTCGGCTGGCTCGCCCTGGTCCGGCCCGACGGCAGCTTCACCGTCGACGTCCTGCCCGCCTCCCTGGTCGCCGCGCTGGGCATGTCCCTGGCGTTCATCCCGTCGCTCGGCACCGCCATCTCCAGCGCCCGCCCCGAGGAGGGCGGACTCGCCTCCGGCATCGTCAACACCAGCTACCAGGTCGGCTCGGCGCTCGGCCTGGCCGCGATGACCGCGGTGGCCTCCGCCGCCGGCGCCGACCAGCTCGGCGACCTGGCCGCCCTCACCGACGGCTACTCCGCCGCCTTCGTCGGCGCCGGGATCATCGCCGCCGTGGGCGCGGTCACCGCCGGGATCACCCTGCGCGGCGCCCGGCGACAGCCGGCCCAGGACGCCGAACCGGTGCACGTCGGCTGATCCGAACACACACCATCCACCACCCACCGGACGCCGGTGGATCAGCCCGAGCCCGGCTGATCCACCGGCGCTGGGCGTCGCCGACCGGAGGACGGCGGCGGCAACCACGGTGGGGCGGTCGTCGTCGTGGCCGGGGCGAGCATCTGCATGTCCACGACGAAGCAACCGACGATGCCGTCCCGGGTGCGGCCGATCCACACCGGGTACTCCCCGTCCCCGAACCCGGTGAGGAACGCGATGACGTTCGCTCCGGGTACGACGTCCCGGTGTTCCAGCGTGTCGGAATCCTCGACGTCGAAGTTCAACGGGTCCGTGTCGGCCAGCCGGCCGACCGCGTCGTGCGCGGCCTCGTCGAACAGTGCCATCGTGCCGGTGTCCACCCCGACGCCGAAGAAGTATCCGGGCGCCAGCGTGGCCGGATCCTCGCCGGCCCGCAGCGCGAGGTCCCACGAGGTCACCGGCCGGTCGGCGAGGGTCAGCCGCGCCGCGGCGACGCGGCCGTCGAGCAGCGCCAGGGTCAGCGGGTACGCCCCGGGCGGGACCGTCACCGTGAACGGGCCGACGCCGTCGGGCCAGCGCCGGGTCACCCAGCCCGGGTCCGCGGCGGTCAGCCGACCGGTGGGCAGCCGGAGGACGCCCCCCGGCACGATCTCGCTGACCGCCGTCTCGCCGGTGGCCAGCAGGTGGCGTGTGCCGGGCCGGAACAGGTCCGCCGCGCGGGACGGGTACAGCGGCGGGGCGGGCGTGGGTACGACCGGGCCCGGCCCGTGCCGGCTCCCGCACCCCGCCGCGCCCAGGCCGACCACGGACAGCGCCGCGATCAACGCCTGTCGACGGTGCACGGTCGCCCCCACCTCCCCCTGGATGCTGCCTCGGCCGACAGGCTCTCACCCCGCTCAGCGGGAGGCGAGCCCGGCCTGCCGCAGCAGGTATTCGCGTTCCGGGACGCTCGCCGTCTGCCGTGCCGCGGCACGGTAGTGGGCGGCGGCCGCCCCGTGCTCACCGGCCTGGTGGAGCAGGTGCGCTCGCACGGCGGCGAGGCGGTGGTTGCCGGTCATCCGGGGCTCGGCGTCGAGCGTCTCCAGCAGTGCCAGCCCGGCTCGGGGCCCGTGCACCATGGCGGTGGCGACGGCGCGGTTGAGGGTGACGACGGGGCTGTCGTCGAGCCGTTGGAGCATGTCGTACAGGTGGAGGATGTGCGGCCAGTCGGTGTCCTCGGCGCGGGCTGCCTGGCTGTGCGCCGCGGCGATCGCCGCCTGGATCTGGTAGGGACCTGGTCGGCGGTGCGCCAGTGCCGCGGTGAGCAGCGTGATGCCCTCGTGGATCACGCGGCGGTCCCAGCGGGCGCGGTCCTGCTCCGCCAGCGGCACCAGTTCACCCTCGGGGCCGGTGCGCGCCGCCCGGCGGGCGTCGGTGAGCAGCAACAGCGCTAGCAGGCCGGCGACCTCGGCGTCGTCGGGGCGGGCCCCGTGGAGCGTACGGCCCAGCCGGATCGCCTCGGTGGCCAGGTCGGTGCGCTGCAGGGCGGCCCCGGAGGTCGCCGTGTGCCCTTCGTTGAAGATGAGGTACAGCACGTGCAGTACCGCCCGCAACCGACCGTCGTAGTCGTCCGGGGTGGGCGGTTCGAACCTGGCGCCGGCGTCCCTGATGCGCTGCTTGGCGCGGCTGATCCGCTGCGCCAGCGTCGCTTCCGGCACGAGCAGCGCATGGGCGATCTCCGCCGTGGTCAGCCCGCCCACCGCGCGCAGGGTCAGCGCGATCTGCGACGCCGCCGTGAGCGCGGGATGGCAGCACAGGAAGTAGAGCGTCAGGGTGTCGTCGGGCGGTGTGTCGCCGGTGTCGGCCGCCGGCGCCAGCAAGTCGGCGGAGGGCACCTGCGCGGCGAGTGTCGCCTCGCGCCGTGCGCGGGCCTGCTCGCTGCGCAGGTGGTCGATCAGGCGCCGGGAGGCGACGCGGATGAGCCAGCCCCGTGGGTTGTCCGGTACGCCGTCGGCGGGCCACTGCGTCGTGGCGGCCAGCAGGGCCTCCTGCGTGGCGTCCTCGGCCTCGTCGAAGTGCCCGTAACGGCGCGTCACCGCGGCCAGGACCTGTGGCGCCAGTTCGCGCAGCAGCAGGTCAGCGCTCATCCGTGCACGGGACGTAGTTCGACGCGGGTGGACACCGCCTCGGCGAAACGGCCGGCCAGCTCCACCGCCCGGTCGTGGCTCGCCACGTCGATGATGCCGAACCCGGCGAGGAACTCCTTGGTCTCGGCGTAGGGCCCGTCGGAGACCACCGGTGTGCCGCCACGGGTGTCGACCGTCAGCGCGCGCGCCGGCTCGGACAGGCCGAAGGCGGTGACCAGCTCACCGGTCGCGGTGAGTTCCTCCTGCAACGCCTGCATCGCCTGGAAGTGGGCGGCGATCTCCTCCGGGGACATCGCGTCCGGGCCGGTACCGGCCAGCGCCTCCCAGGACGACGGCTCGCCGTAGGTCATGACCATGTACTTCACCGTCACCTCCGCATCCCGTCAATGCGGACATTGATACCAGAAGAGCCCGGCGGAAAAAGTCCTAAAAAAATCTCGGGCGGTGTGTCGAGAACTGGCGGACGGCTCCGACGTCACGGGCAGAGGCACGACGACCCGACGAGGAGAGCCCCATGACCACCACCGTCACCACCCGTTCCGACAGCCGCCCGACCGCGCCGCGCCGCGCCGATCGCCCGGTGGGTGCTGCAGGTGTTCCTCGCCGTGCAGTTCGCCTCGGGCGGCGTGCTCAAGCTCATCGGCGACGCGCGGATGATCGACCTGTTCACCGACATCGGCGTGGGGCAGTGGTTGCGCTACCTGGTCGGCGTGTGCGAGGTGGCCGGAGCCGTCGGCCTGCTGGTCCCGCGGCTCGCCGCGCTCGCCGCCCTCGGCCTCACCGGGCTCATGGCCGGTGCCGTGGTCACCAACCTGCTCATCGGCGCGAGCCCCGCGATGCCGGCCGCGTTCCTGCTGCTCGCGGGCATCGTCGTCTACAGCCGCCGCGCCCGGCTGCGCCGGCCCGCCGCTGCCCGCTGAACCCCGGCCGCTCACCCCACCCGAGGAGAGGAACCACCGCCATGACCGACGAGACCATCGGCGGCACCCCGTCCGCCGGCGCCCCCCACCCGACCCTGAGGACCCTCGACGTACTGGTCGGCACCTGGCAGGTGTCCGGGCCCGGGCACCACGGCACCGTCACCTACGAGTGGATGCCCGGCGGTCACTTCCTGGTCCAGCACGTCGACCTGGTCCAGGACGACCAGACCACCACCGGCGTCGAGTACATCGGATACGACGCCGAGAGCGGCACCCTGAAATCGCACTTCTTCGGCAGCACCGGAGACATCCTGGAGTACGTGTACGAGGTGGCCGACGGCGAGCTGACCATCTGGTTCGGCCAGCCCGGCTCACCGGCGAGATACCGGGGCACCTTCGACGCGGAGGGCACCACCGCCACCGGGGCGTGGGCCTGGCCCGGCGGCGGCTACGCGTCGACCATGACCCGCGTCCGTCCCTGAATCGGCCGTGCCGGGCGGCTCGACATCGGCGGATGTCGGGCCGCCCCGGCGGGACGTGGCCGGCTCCCCGCTCCGACGGGGAGTCAGGGGCTGCGCGGGGCGACCAGACCCGACTCGTAGGCGAAGACCACGAGTTGGGCACGGTCGCGGGCCCGCAGCTTCGTCATGGCCCGGTTGATGTGGGTCTTCGCGGTCGTCGGGCTGATCACCATGCGGTCGGCGACCTGGTCGTTGGACAGGCCCTGCGCGACGAGGGCGACGGCCTCGCGTTCGCGGTTGGTCAACTCGTCCATGCCCGCGTCGGTGCCGGTGCGGAGCGGCTGGGTGACGTACCGGTCGATCAGCTTGCGGGTGATCGACGGCGCCAGCAGGGCGTCGCCACGGGCGGCGACGCGTACGGCGTGCAGGAAGTCCTCCGGCTGGATGTCCTTGACGAGGAATCCGGCCGCGCCGGCGCGCAGCGCGTTGAAGACGTACTCGTCCAGTCCGTAGTTGGTCAGGATGACGACGTGCACCCCGGCCAGGGCCGGATCCGCGGCGATGCGCCGGGTCGCCTCGATGCCGTCGACGACCGGCATCTGGATGTCGACGAGCGCGATGTCGGGCAGGTGCGCCCGGGCCAGCGCCACGGCCTCGCTGCCGTCGGCGGCCTCGGCGACCACCTCGATGTCGTCCTCGATGTCGAGGAGCGCGCGGAATCCACTGCGGATGAGCGGCTGGTCGTCGACCAGCAGGACACGGATCACGAGAGCCGGTCCACGGGAAGTTCGGCCTGGACGGTGAAGCCGCCCTCGCGGCGGGGCGCCGCCGTCAGGTGACCGCCGAGGGCGGTGACCCGTTCGCGCATCCCGAGCAGCCCGACGCCGGGCACCGGCGCGCTGTCCGGCGTGGTCCTGCCGTCGTCGTCGACCCGGATGAGCAGGGCGTGGGGCCGGTAGTCGATCCGGACCCGGGCGCTGGCGGCAGCGGCGTGCCGGGCCACGTTGGTCAGCGACTCCTGGACGATCCGGTAGGCGGTCCGGTCCACCGCGGCCGGCACGTCGTCCCGGTGGCCCTCGATCGTCAGCGTCGCGTCCAGGCCGGTCGTCCGGGCCCGTTCCACCAGCTCCGGAACCTGGTCGAGCCCGCGCGGCGGGTTCCGGTCGTCGTCGCGCAGCGCCTCCAGGGTCGCGCGCAGTTCCCGGGCCGCCTCACGACCGGCCTCCCGGATCGCCAGCAGGGTTTCCGGCACCTGTTCGCCCCGCTTCTGAGCCAGGTGGACGGCGACCTCGGCCTGCACCTTGATGACGGAGATCTGGTGGGTGAGCGAATCGTGCAGCTCCCGTGCGATGTGCAGCCGCTCCTCGTCGGCGCGGCGCCGCGCGGTCTCCTCGCGCGTCCGCTCGGCCTCGTCGGCCCGGCGCTCAGCCTGTCGCAGCGCCTCGCCCGCCGCGCCGGCGGCGATCAGCCAGGCCAGTTCGAGCGCGCCCCGGGCCCGCGCGAACGCCTCACCCGTGTCGTGCAGGCCCGAGACCATCGCCGCGACCGGGAGTGCGGCCAGCATGAGCAGGCTCGCCGCCACGGTGACGGTGCGGTGTCCCGCCCGCACCGCGCCGTACACCGCGAACAGGTACGCGACGGCCGGCACGTCGAAACCGGCCGCCTGGTGACCCACCGCGCACAGCCCGGTGACGGCCAGGACGGGAACCGGAGCGTGGCGGCGCGCCGCCAGGGCCAGGCCGCCCGCCGCCAGAAGCGCGTACCCGAGCAGGTCGCGGCCGGTGGCGGCGTGCGGCCCGGACAGCCCGGTGACCAGCAGGATCACCGCCACACCGCCGGCGATCGCCCAGTCGCCGGCACCGATCCGTCTCCTGCCCATGCGCGCACCCTAACCGGCCGGCCACCCCGGGCGACTCCTGCCCACGGACGATCGGCCGGGTACCGCGGACGCGGTAGCTCGCCGCGTTCTGCGACATCCGTGGCAGCCGGATGGGCCCTTTGCGGCAGCTCGAAGTGCCCGCGCCGGCAGGACGACAGGTGGCGGGGCCGGCGGACAGGATCGGACACGTCCGGTCCTCAAAGGGAGAAGGAGCATCCTCATGTCCACCCGTCATGTGTTCACCGCTTACGCCTCGACCGCCGTCGATCCCACCACCATGACCACCGGACGGCTCTTGGGCAGCGTGGCCGCACTGGTGGCGCTGGCCGGCGTGGTCGTCGGTGGGCTGGCCCTGGCCCGCTCCGCCGGCCGGATCGGCAACGGCAACGGCAACGGCAGACGAGGGGCCCTGGTCGCCCTGGTGGCCGGGCTGACCGGCATGGTCCTCGGCGGGGTGGTGGTGGCCGCCGCCGAGGGTGGTCCCGGCACCGGCTACGGCATCGTCGGTGGCTTCCTGGCCCTGGCGATCGGCCTTGTCGCCACGGTCCTCGGCTGGCTCGCCCTGGGCCGCTCCCGCCGCACCGCCTGACCGGCCGGCCGGCCTGCCGACGTTGCCCCGGTACGTCGCAGGCCTGCCGGATGTCAGGGAGAATGCGTAGGTGAGTCCCGAGATCCTGCTGTTGTTCGTCCTGGCGGCCGTCGCGGTCATCGTCTTCGCGCGGTGGCTGGCGTCGCGCAGCGGTCTGCCCTCGGCGGCGCTCCTGACGCTGATCGGCATCCTCTACGCGCTCCTGCCGGGACCGAACATCACGCTGGACCCGCACATCGTGCTGACCATCGTTCTGCCACCGCTGCTGTACAGCGCGGCGCTCGACTCGTCGCTGCTGGCGATCCGCAGGAACCTGCGCATCGTGGTGAGCCTCTCCGTGGTCCTGGTGCTCGTGACCGCGATGGCCATCGGGATCGGGTTCCACCTGTTCGTCGCCGGGGCGACCCTGGCCGCGGGTGTCGCGGTCGGCGCGGCCGTGGCGCCTCCCGACCCGGTGGCGGCGCTCGCGGTGGGCCGGCGGGTGAACCTGCCACCGAAGCTGGTCACCATCATCCAGGGCGAGGGGCTGCTCAACGACGCGACCGCACTGACGATCCTCAGCGTGGCGGTGACCGCGGCCGTCAGCGGCACCTTCTCCTTCGCCGCGGCCGCCGGGAAGTTCGTGCTCGCGGCGGCCGGCGGGATCGTGGTGGGCGCCGTGGTCGCGTGGGGTGTCCGTGTGGCGCGGCCGTTGACCAGGGACCCGTTGCTGTCCAACGCGGTCTCGCTGGCCACGCCGTTCGTGGCCTTCCTGCTCGGCGAGGAACTGCACGTCTCCGGAGTCCTCGCGGTCGTGGTCGCCGGGCTGATCGTCGGGCATTACACGCCCCGGCTCGCCTCCGGCGCCAGCCGGCTCCAGACGAGCGCGGTGTGGCGGCTGGTCGACTTCCTTCTCGAAGGGTTCGTCTTCCTCCTGATCGGTCAGCAACTGCCCAAGGTCGTGCACGGACTGCGGCAGTACGACACCTCGACGATCGTCATCGCGGTAGCGGTGTCGGTCGGCGTGGTGCTGCTGCTGCGCCCGTTGTGGCTGGTCCTGAACCAGTTGCTGCCCCGCTGGATGCACACCCGCCTCGGCGGTGCCTCCGAGTACGACGACGACACGCCGGGTTCCGCCCGCCGCGCCGCGTGGGAAGCGCGCAACGCCCGGCGGCTGACCGGACGCGAGGTCGTCGCGCTCAGCTGGTCCGGCACGCGCGGCGTCATCACCCTCGCCGCGATCTTCACGCTGCCGGTGGTGACCGACAGCGGAGCACCGTTCCCGGACCGGGACCTGCTGCTGTTCTGCGCCTTCGTCGTCGTGCTCGTGACGCTGGTCGGCCAGGGGCTCACGTTCGCGCCGTTGGTGCGGGCGTTGGGCCTGCGTGCCGACGAGGCGGACCAGGTCCGGGTCCGGAACGAGGCACGGTCGGCATCGGTCGAGGCCGCCCTGGCGCGGCTGTCCGAGGTCGCCGCCGAGGAGCCGGAGAACATCGACGCCGTCGAGTCGATGCGCGCGCAACTGCACGGCCGGCTGACCCGCTACCGCGGTCGCCTCGACCTGCTCCAGGCGGCCGACCTGCCCGGGGTGCCGGTCTCACCGGCGTACGAAGCGGCGCTGCGCATCCGCCGGACCGCGATCGACGCCCAGCGCGAGGAGCTGCTGCGGTGGCGGGACGCCGGCCAGCTGCCGGACGAAGGGCTGCGCGTCCTCGAGCGCGAACTGGACCTCGAGGAGCTGCGCCTGCCCGCCCGGCTACCGTGAGAAGCCCCGGCCCGGCGCCCGCCGGTACGGTGACCTGGGCGGCTTGACGTGGTTACCAGCCCGGCGGAGGAGTGGCGTGCATGGTGGCGACACCTGCGGCCGGCAGCGGTACGGGGCCGGCGGACAGTGACCCGATCGCGAAGAGCGTCGGCTTCCGTTCCGATCGTGGCCCGGTGCTCGCCGCGATCATGCTCAGCACCGGGCTGGTCGCCCTGGACTCCACGATCATCGCCACCGCGGTGCCGTCGATCGTGCGCGACCTCGGTGGTTTCTCGCAGTTCCCGTGGCTGTTCTCGATCTACCTGCTGACCCAGGCGGTCACGGTGCCGATCTACGGCAAGTTCGCCGACTCGCTGGGACGCCGGCCCGTGATGTTCTTCGGCATCGCGCTCTTCCTGCTCGGCTCGATCCTGTGCGGCGTCGCATGGAGCATGCCTGCGCTGATCGTCGCGCGCGCCGTGCAGGGCATCGGGGCGGGCGCCGTGCAGCCCATGAGCATGACGATCGTCGGCGACCTCTACACGGTGGAGGAACGCGCGCGGGTGCAGGGCTACCTGGCCAGCGTCTGGGGCATCTCCGCGGTGCTCGGCCCCACCCTCGGCGGCGTCTTCTCCGAATACCTGTCGTGGCGGTGGATCTTCTACCTCAACCTGCCGCTCGGTGCGGTGGCGGCGTGGGCGCTCGCGCGTCACTTCAGCGAACGGATCACCCGCACCAGGCACCGGGTGGACTACGCGGGCGCGGCCCTGCTCACCGTCGGATTCGGGCTCATCATCCTCGGGCTTCTCCAGGGTGGCGTGGCCTGGCCGTGGGCGTCCGTCCAGAGCGTGGCGATCCTCGTGACCGGGGTCGTCGCGCTCGCCGCCTTCGTCGCCGTGGAGCGACGCGCCGCCGAGCCGGTGCTCCCGTTGTGGGTGTTCGGCCGCCGTGTGCTCGCCGGAGGCAGTCTCACCGCGCTGTGCGTCGGCGCGCTCACCATCGGACTGAGTTCCTACCTGCCCACGTACGCCCAGGGGGTGCTCGGCACCAGCGCGCTGGTGGCCGGATTCGCCCTCGCGGCGTTGTCGGTCGGCTGGCCGCTGGCGGCCAGCCTCGCCGGGCGGATCTACCTGCGGGTCGGCTTCCGTGACACCGCCCTCATCGGCGGCGTCTTCGTGATCGGCGGCGCGGCGCTGACCACCCTGCTCGCGCCGGACTCCGCGATCTGGGCGGCCGCCGCAGCCGCCTTCGTGCTCGGCGTCGGGCTCGGGCTGACCGCCAGCCCGACCCTGGTCGCCGTGCAGTCCGTGGTCGGCTGGGACCGCCGGGGCGTGGTCACCGGGGCCAACATGTTCAGCCGGTCACTGGGCAGCGCGGTCGGCGCCGCCGTCTTCGGGGCGATCGCCAACGCCACCCTCGCGGACCGTTTCGCGCATCCGCCGGCGGAGGTCGGCGCCCGGCTGCCCGAGCACGTCGACGCCACGAGCCTCGTCCTGGGCGGGCACAGCCGGTCCGCCGAGCCGGCGGTGGCCGACTACGTCCGCACGTCGCTGTACGACGCGACGCATCACGTCTTCATCGCGCTGGCCCTGCTGGCGGTCCTCGGGCTCGGTGCGGTGCTGCTGATGCCGCGCCGCAGCGACCACCTCACCTTCGAGTAGCTGCCCACCGCTGCGACCGGCTCCCGGCCGTCCTGCCGGAGCGGGACACACAACCCCGTCCTCGGCGAGCCACAACCATCAGTTGTGAGTGCATACGATCAACCGGTGGACACGGAGGCAGTGCGATCGTTCGTCCGGGCGGCCGAACTCGGCCAGTTGCAGCATGCGGCCGACGAACTGGGCGTGACCCAGCAGGCGGTCTCCAAGCGGATCGCCGCCCTGGAGCGCCAGCTGGAGGTGCGGCTGTTCACCCGCACCGCCCGAGGGGTCGAGTTGACGCTCGACGGTCAGGCGTTCCTCCCGCACGCGCGGAGCATCGTCACGGGCGTCGAGCGCGCCGTCGCGGCGGTCCGGCCGGGCTCCCGGGCCCTCCGGATCGACGTTCTCGGCCTGCGCAGCGCGCAGGCAGTCGTCCTGCACGACTACTGGCGGTCGCATCCCGGAACCCGTCTCGACGTGGTGACCCTCCGGGTCGACGACCCCCGCGTGGCGGTCGCCGCCGTCGAGGCGGGCGATGTCGACGCCTCGTTCCGCACCGTCACCGACCCGGCCACGCTGCCACGCGGCGTGCAGATGATCCACGCCTTCGACTCCCCGCTGGAACTTCTCGTCGGCCCGAGACATCCGCTCGCCTCGGCGCGACGGCTGACGCCACCGCAGTTGCGCAAGCACCGGATCTGGGTGCCGGGCATCGCGCCCCGGAGCGAATGGGCGGACTTCTACGACCAACTCGCCACCGACTTCGACCTCCGCATCGACGCGGCGGGCCCGCACTTCGGCGACGAAGTGCTCCTGGACACCCTCGCGGACTCCGCCGACGTGGCCACCCTCGTCGGGTCGCGCGACCGGTACATCTGGCCGGCGAACCACGACCTGCGCCGCATCCCCGTCGTGGATCCGACGCCGGCGTACCCGCTCTCGCTCATCCTCCCCAGCACGAATCCGCACCCGGGACTCCGCGCGATCGTCGCCCACCTGCGCAGCCTGCCGGGGCTCCCGGAGCCGGTCTGGCTCCCGTCCTGGCACCGGCGCCAGGGCGCGGCGACCGGCGACCTCGCGGATGCCGGCACACCCCACCCCCGACAGAGATGACGTGACATGTCCAGAGACCGTCTCCTGCGCATCCACAGCGCCGAGTTCCGGGCCATGGCCGAGCGGGTTCTGCGGGTCAGCGAGCTCACCTCCCGCCTGAACGCCCTGCCCTTCTCCGACGAGGCGGGCAGGGCGGAGCTGTTCGAACGGATCCTCGGGCGGCCGTTGCCGGCGAAGGTCACGATCTATCCGCCCTTCTTCACGGACCACGGTCTTCACCTGGACCTCGCGGAGCGTGTGTTCATCAACCAGAACTGCACGTTCCTGGACTACGCCGGCATCCGGCTCGGCGAGCGGGTGATGGTCGGCCCGAAGGCCACGTTCATCACCGTCGGCCACCCGGTCGATCCCGAGGAGCGGCGGGGCTGGCTCAGCGGCGCACCCATCGACGTGGCGGAGAACGTGTGGATCGGCGCCGGCGCCACGATCCTGCCCGGCGTCAGCATCGGCCGGGACGCCGTGGTCGCGGCCGGCGCGGTGGTGGCCGACGACGTTCCGCCGGCAAGCCTGGTGACCGGCGGCAAGGCCGCCGTGCGCCGACGATGGTGACGGCCCGTTCGAGGCCGTCCCGCCTTCGCCGGCACACGGCGGCCGCGCAGGGGGAGGGAACCATCAGAGGCGGTCGAGGTCGATCGCGTCGGCGATGGCCCGCATCCCGGCATCGTTCGGGTGCAACCCGTCGCCGCAGTCGTACGCCGCCCGGAGGCCCTGCTTCTCCGGGTCGGCGAGCGCCCGGTCGAGGTCGATCACGGCGTCGAATTCGCCGCTGGTGCGGATCCACTGGTTGACCGCGACCCGCGGTCCCTCGGCCGGTTCGTACATGCTGCCCACCACCGGAGTCAGGGTGGCGCCGAGGACGGTGATTCCGCGGGCGCGAGCGGCGCGGATCAACGCCCGGTGGCCGGCAATGAGATCGTCCTCGCTCACCTCGGGCGAGGGACCGCAGCCGAAGTCGGGCAGCCCGCTGGTGCCGAGATCGTTGAGGCCGGCCAGGACGATCACCGTACGGACGCCGGGCTGGTCGAGCACGTCCCGCCGGAAGCGGGCCAGAATGCT
This sequence comes from Micromonospora sp. NPDC004551, assembly GCF_040609975.1. Classification (NCBI taxonomy): domain Bacteria; kingdom Bacillati; phylum Actinomycetota; class Actinomycetes; order Micromonosporales; family Micromonosporaceae; genus Micromonospora; species Micromonospora sp. NPDC004551. Next base: position 208,662 of record NZ_JBEXLM010000010.1, read on the forward strand.
CTCGCCGTAGCAGGTCGAGCCGGTGAGCAGCTTGTTGCCGTTGATCCCGGCGTTCGCCACGCCCATCGGCCGGCCAGCGGCGGCCAGGCGTGCGGCCAGCTGGTCGGGGTAGCGGCTGTCCGCGCCGGGTGTGGAGCCGTACCCGTCCGTGATGGAGTCCCCGATGGTCACCACCGTGCCCCGGGTCGCGCGGGCGCCGCCCGCCACGTCCACCCCGGTCAGGTAGTACCAGGAGTCGCTGACCTCGCCCGCGAAGGCGCGGCCGCCGCGGTCGTACCGGTGGTCGCCGGCGGCGCGGTAGGTGGTGGTCAGCCCGTTCTCGTGGAAGGTGGCGGGACCGGTGGGCCGAGCGGCGTACAGGGTGACGGTCAGCCGCTCCAGCGGACTCGTGGGCAGGAACACCGCGTCGGAGGCGGCGTCGCGGCCGGCCGGGATCGTGACGCCGGCCGAGCGGCCGAAGGTCAGCCGGCGGACGGTGCCGGGCCGGATCTCCGCGCCCGCGCGGGTCCGGCCGACGGTCGCGCCGGTCAGGCGGAGCGGCCCGGTGCCGTAGCGGTTGGACAGCCGGATCCGCACCTGGTCGCCCCCGACGCTCAGCCGGACGACCTGCCGCACCGACTGATCGCTGAAGCCGTCCGTGGACCAGTTCGGCCCGTCCCACTCGTTGCCCGGCACCGGGTGCTGCGGCGCGCTCGCCCAGCTGGTCGACCAGCCGCGGGTCGCGTCGTGGTGGCTGGCGGCCCCCGCCGGCGCCGCCGGGGCGATGGTCGCCAGGCCGGCGACCACCAGCGCCGCGCCGATCGCGCGGTGACGACGTTTCGGATACATCGTGGAACACGTCCTTTCAGAGCCAGTAGGTGTCGTGGCGGAGGAAGAACTCGGTCCGTTCCTCCTCACTGAGTGCCGCCAGCCCGGCCAGCCCCTCGAAGTAGCCCTCGCGGGGTGCGCCGGGCGCGAAGTGCAGCAACATCGACGCGGGTAGGCCGGACTCGTTGCGGAAGGCGTGGACTCCGCCCTCGGGCACGTGGACGAAATCGCCCGGTTCGGTGTCGATCCAGCGACTGCCGTCGTAGATCCGCACCGAGCCGTCGAGGATGTAGAACGACTCGGAGATGCGGCGGTGGAAGTGCGGGGCCGGGCCGCTCGGTGTCGGCCCCATGTCCCAGCGGTAGAGGCCGAACTGACCGTTCGTGGTGGCGCCGGTGGCCAGGTAGTGCGCCCCGCCGCCGTTGGCGTGGCGCAGCTCGGGCCGGGTGTCGGCCCTGCGGTACGTCGCGCTGGCCTCACCGGCGGCGCCGAGGTACCGCGGTGGGGGGTACGTCATGTCGGTTCTCCCTCGATCCGTGGCGTGACCGGCGCTACCGCCTCGCGGCGGGCCGGTAGCGCAGCAGGACGACGCCCGAGCCGAGCTCGGTCTGTCCGAGGAGTTCCAGGTCCGCCGTGCCGCCGTCTCGGAACAGCAGGTCGCCGTCCGCCACCCGGCCGTTTCCCACCAAGACCGGGTGCAGCCAGAACCGCAGCTCGTCGAGCAGGCCGTTGTCGAGCAGGGTGCGGGCGAGCCGGCCGAACCCGTACATCAGGATGTCCTTGCCGGGCCGCTGCTTGAGCTCGGCGACCTCCTTCGCGACGTCACCGGCGAGGATCGTGGAGTTGTTCCAGTCGGCGCGTCGCAGGGTCGTCGAGACGACGTACTTCGGCAGGCTGTTCATCCGGTCCGCGAAGCCGGCCTCGTCGCGGGGCATGCTCGGCCACGCCTGGGCGAAGCCCTCGTACGTGGCGCGCCCCAGCAGCAGAGCGTCGCTGCCGAACAGCTGCTCCAGCGCGTACCGCCGGCCCTCCTCGGCCGAGTACGGCGGCATCCACAGGTGCGGGTTCGCGATGACGCCGTCGAGGGAGAGGTACGTCGAGGCGATCACCCTCCTGGTGGGCGCGGCGCTCGTGCCAGTCATCGTTCGCGGTCCTTTCGCTCGTACCGGCCGGCCTCGCCGCCGGTCCCGTTCACGTGGGCCCAGCCTGCTCCCGGCGGGGGTCGGCGGACATCCGTGCGGCCACGGATTCGCGTACGGAAAGCCGGTACTGATGTCCCGGACCGAGGTGCGGGACAATGAGGTGTGTCCTCGACCAGCACCGAGCGGCCGTCCAGACGTGAGGCGGAGGTGCTCGCCCTGCTCCGGCTGCGGCTGTCGAACGCCGAGATCGCCGAGAGGCTGTTCATCTCGGTGCGCACGGCGGAGAGCCACGTCTCGTCGTTGCTGCGCAAGTACGGCGTCGCCGACCGGTTCGAGCTGGCGGCACTCGCCGAGCCGCCGCAGGGCGGCGCCACGCCGGCCGGCAGGCTGGCCGGGGTGCCCGACCCGCGTACGGAATTCGTCGGGCGCGGTCCCGAGCGGGACGCGATCCGCACCGCCCTGGAGCACAACCGGCTCGTGACCCTGGTGGGCCCCGGCGGGGTGGGCAAGACCCGGCTGGCCTGCGTGGTGGGCGCGGCGGCACGCTCGTTTCCGCTCGGCGGGGTGTTCGTCGATCTCGTGCCGGTCCGGGACGGCTTCGTGGCCCAGGCCGTGGCGGCCGCGGTCGGGGTCACCGAACGGGCGCAGCAGCCGCTGCTGCCCGCGATCGTGGATCGCCTCAGCCAGGGCCGCACCCTGCTCGTGCTGGACAACTGCGAGCATCTGCTCGATGCGGTGGCCGAGTTCGTCGAGCGGGTCCTGTCCGCCTGCCCGGATGCGACCGTCCTGGCCACCAGCCGCGAGCGCCTCGCCGTGCCCGGCGAGCAGGTCGTCCCCGTGGCGCCCCTTCCGCCGACCACGGACGCGGTGGCCCTGTTCCAGGACCGGGCCCGGGCGGCCGACCCGGACTTCGCCGCGGATCCGGCGGTCGTCGCCGACCTGTGCACCCGCCTCGACGGGATGCCCCTGGCGATCGAGCTGGCTGCCGCGCGAAGCGCGTCACTGGGCGTGACGGGCCTACTGGCCGCCCGGGACGACATCCTGCGCCTGCTGGCCGGTGGGCGTACCGCGGACGGGCGGCACCGCTCGCTGCGCGCGGTGCTGGACTGGAGCCACGACCTGCTGGACGACGAGGAACGCACCCTGTTCCGGCGCCTGTCGGTCTTCGTGGGGAGCTTCGACCTGACCGCCGCGGCGACGGTCAGCCAGGCGGCCGGGTCCGGTGCGGTCGCCGACCTGCTCGGGCGGCTCGTGGAGAAGAGCCTCGTCGTCCACGTCCGGGGCGGGACGAGCAGGTGGCGGCTGCTGGAGACGGTCCGGGCCTTCGCCGCCGGACAGCTCGCCGTGGCCGGCGAGGAGCCGGTGCTGCGGGAACGGCACCTGCGCTGGGCCGCGGCGACCGCATCGGGCCTGGAGCGGTGGCCGGCCGACCGGTCGCGCGGGCACCGCGGCGCCGGCGACCGGACCTCGGAGGCGGGTCGGCCGGCCGACTTCCACGCCGTCGCCGACGACCTCCGGGCCGCCCTGGCGAACTGCCCGCCGGGGCCGAGCCCGCTCGCCCACCAACTGGCCCGTTCACTCGGCCGTCTCGCGTACGCGCACCGGTTCCTGCTCGAAGCCGCCCGTCATTTCGAGCGCGCGGCCGCCCACGCGCCCACCCCGGCCGACGCCGCCCGGGACCTGCGCAGCGCGGCCGACTGCGTCGTGGTCGTCACCAACTCCAGCCCGTGGGCGTTCCGTCAGCTGCTGGCTGCCGCCGAGCGGGCGGGCGCGGCCGGCGACGGCGACGCCCGGGCCGTCGTACTGGCCCGGGCGGTGGAACTGGCCAACCGGTTCAGCTCGGAGCCGGCCGCCGAGATACCCCAGCAGCGGCTGCGCGACCTGCTCGACGAGGCGACCGCGGGTGGGGCGCCGCACCGGCCCGCCGTGGCCGCCTGCCTCGCGCTGGCGACGGCGTGGGCGGCCCGCGGGCAGTGGCGCGACCCGGATCCGGAACTCGCCGCCGCCGCGGTCGCCGCTGCCCGCGCCGCGGGCGATCCGGTGCTGGTCAGCGCCGGCCTGGAGGCGGTGAGCGCGGCAGCCACCAGGGCCGGCCGGCTACGCGAGGCGCACCGGGTCGCCGGTGAACGCATCACCCTGCTGCCCAGGCTGCCGCGCGACGATCCCTACGCCGGCCCGGAGATCGTCGACGCGTTGCACATGGCGGCGACGTACGCCCTCGCGGCCGGCGACATGCCGGCCGCGCTGGCCGCGGCCCGCCGCGTGCAGCACGACGACCTGGTGAGCAACCACCCGTACGCGTCGGCGAGCAAGCTGATTCCGGCCCTCGCCCTCACCGGTCGGTTCGCCGAGGCGGTGCGCCATGCCGGCGACATGTGGGCCGGTTGGCAACGGGCGGGCCGCCCGCCCGCCCCCTGGCTGTCGCCGGTCATCCTGGCGGCCGCGCTGGCGCACGGCCTGCTCGGCGACGCCGAGAGCTTCGGCCGGTGGCGGAGGCGGGCGCTTGCGGTCACCGGCCTCGCCGATGCCGAGCACCTGCCGAGCCTCGTCCCGTTCCTCGCCTTCGTGGACGCGCGGTTCGCCGTGCACACCTCCCGGCTGGAGGGCGCGGCGGCGCTGGTCCAGCGCGCCTTCGGTGACTACCCGCAGAGCAGGTACGAGCCCTACGCCCGGGCCGCCGCCGCCGAACTCGCCGTCGTCGCCGGCCTGCCCGACGCGTCCGAGCGCCTGGCCGCGGCGGCGCCGGTGTGCGGGGAGAACGACTGGGCGGCTGCCTGCCTCACCCGCGCCGCCGGTCGGCTGCACCACGACGAGGAGGCCCTGGCCACCTCGGTCACGGCGTGGGAGCGCAACGACGTCCGGTTCGAACGCGCCTGCACCCTGCTGTTGCTGCCCGCCCGGGCCGCCGAGGGGCGTGCGGAACTGGCCGAGCTGACCCACCGCTGAGTGGCCGAGGGCGCCCCACACCGTCGAGGCGGTGATCTTGCGGCTTGTCCATTGTGGGATCATGACGGCTCATGTGCGCGGTTTCCGCGCCGAAGCATCTGGAGGTACGTGTGCGCGGATCAGCGCGACGACTGGCCGTTGGAATTCTCGCCGCGACCCTTGGCGCGGTGACACTCGCCTCGCCCGCGCAGGCGGCGACGAATCCGTTCACCGCGGCGCAGGCGTGCAACAACGACTTCGGTGGTTCGTGGGCGTACGCCAGTGACGGCCACCGGTCGATCTACGCGCCGGACGGCACCAAGGTGGGCGACGTCTACCTGATGTACAACAGCGCGAGCGGCTACAACTGCGTCGCCACTCTCAAGCGGGTCGCCGTCGGCTCGACGACCGGAGCCTCCGCGGGGATCCGGGTGGAGGGCGGATCCTGGGTCGACGACTCGGGTAACTTCAAGTACTACGCCGCGATCCAGCGCTCCGCCGTCGACAAGTGTGTGATGTACCGCGGTGAGGTCCTGTACGGCACCAGTTGGCAGAGCGCCGGCCGGTCCAGCTGGGGCAACTGCGGCTGAGCGCCACCGCGCCGTGACCGCCGACGTGCGGTGAGGTCTCCGGCGGACGGTTCGGCGACCGGACCGAACCGGAAGCCGGAGACACTCGTACCAGGAAGAAACTTCCAGCTCCGGGTCACGCATGGAAGGATTTCTTTCAGTCGATCTCGTTGGTAGTGTGCTGCCGTGCCTCCCCCTCACACCGTCAGCGCTCCACCGGACGACGCCGCCGAGACCCTGGAATCCGCGCCCGCCACCGTCCGGCGGGGGAAGCCGGCCCGCGTCACCGAGACCGGTCTCGGGTGGCTCCTTCTGCTGCCGTCGGTCGTGGTCTTCGCGCTGTTCGTGTTCTGGCCGCTGGGGCGGACCCTCTACCTGTCCGTCCACGGCAACGACCTCTTCGGCGCCCCGTCCGTCTACGTCGGCGCCGAGCACTACCGGGAGATGCTGTCCGCCGAGTTCGGCAAGGTGCTGGCCACCACGGGCCTGTTCACCCTGTTCTCCGTGGTGCCGGCCGTCCTGGGCGCGCTCTTCGTGGTGCTGCTACTGGAGGCGCGCATCCGCGGCGTACGGGTGATGCGCACCGCCTTCGCGCTGCCCTTCGCGTTCTCGGTGGCGACCGCGTCGGTGGTCTTCGCCGTCATCTACAACCCGGCGATCGGGGTGGCGAACGGCCTGCTCGGCTCCCTCGGGATCGACCGGGTCAACTGGCTCACCGACCCGTCGATCGCGCTGCCCGCCGTCTGCGCCGCGACGGTGTGGATGAATTTCGGTTACAACGTCCTCGTGCTCTCCGCCGGCGTGGCGGCGATCTCCCCGGAGGTGGTCGAGGCGGCGCGGCTCGACGGCGCGTCCGGCTGGCGGCTGGCGTCCCGGATCACCGTGCCGCTGCTCTCCCCGCAACTGTTCTTCCTCGTCGTGGTGTCCACGATCCACGCGCTGCAGAGCTTCGGGCAGATCCACATCCTGACCAAGGGCGGCCCGGACCAGGCCACGACCACGCTGGTCTACTCGATCTACGAGAAGGCGTTCGCCTTCGGGTCCTCCGACTTCGGCTCGGCCAGCGCCCAGGCAGTCGTGCTCCTGGTCGTCATGCTCGGCTGCACGGCTGTCCAGTTCGGCATCCTCGAACGGCGGGTCCACTACCGATGAAGAAGTTCAGCCTCGGGCGGGCCGCCGTCTACGTCGTGCTCGGCCTGGCCGCCATCCCGGTCCTGTTCCCCATCTACTACGGCTTCGTCGGCGCCGTGATGGGCCCCGGCGACCTGGCGACCTACCCACCCGCGCTGGTGCCGCACGAGCTCCACTGGCAGAACATCGGTGACGTCTTCCGCTCGGTGCCGCTCGGTCGCTTCTACGTCAACTCCGCCATCCAGGCCGGCGCCGTCACGGTGGCGCAGATCGTCACCAGCATCCTGGCCGCGTACGCGTTCGCGTTCCTTCGCCTGCCGGCGAAGGCGGCGACGTTCGGTCTGTTCCTCGCCACCCTCATGGTGCCGTGGGAGGCGATCATCATCCCCAACTACCTGGCCATCTCCGGATGGGGCCTGGCCCGGGGCGGGTTGACCTACCTCGGCCTCGTGCTGCCCTTCCTCGCCTCGGCCTTCGGCACGTTCCTGCTGCGGCAGGCATTCCTGCAGTTCCCGACCGAGCTGCGGGACGCCGCGGTGATCGACGGCTGCGGTCACTGGCGCCTGTTGTGGCGGGTCATCGTGCCCCTGTCCAAGCCCTCGATCGCGGCGGTCGGCGTCTACGTCTTCCTCTCGGCGTGGAACCAGTACTTCTGGCCGCTGATCCTGATCCGCGACTCCGAATTCCAGACGCTGCAGATCGGCATCTCGCAGCTCAACGACGCCGAGGTGGCGCAACCGGGCCTCGTCCTCGCGGGCGTCGCGCTGTCCCTGCTCCCGACGTTGGCTGTCGTGCTCTTCGGTCAGCGCTACATCGTCCGCGGCCTCACCGCCGGCGCGCTGCGTTAACTCGTGAAGAGGAGAATCCGTGAGACAACCCAAGCTCCGCCGGGCCGTGACCGCGTTCGTCGCCCTGGCCGCCGCCGCCGCGCTGACGGCGTGCGGCGGATCGGGATCCGGCACCGACTCGGCCAAGGACGCGCTCGACGCCCCGGGCGCTGAGGTGCTCGAGAAGGCCACCGACAAGACCACCATCGAGTTCTGGCACGGGATGAAGGGCGCCAACGCCGCGGCGATCGACAAGCTGGTCGCCGACTTCAACGCCCAGAGCGGGGGCAAGGTCGAGGTCAAGGCCATCTACCAGGGCAACTACGACGAGACGATCGCCAAGTACAAGGCGTCCGTGCAGCAGAAGAACACGCCCGCCCTGGTACAGATCTACGACATCGGCTCCCGTTTCATGGTCGACTCCAAGCAGACCGTGCCGATGTTCAAGTTCATCGACAAGGACAAGTTCAACGCCGGCGACATCGAGCCGAACATCGCCAACTACTACTCGATCGACGGCAAGCTGCAGTCGATGCCGTTCAACACGTCCACCCCGCTGCTGTACCTGAACAAGGAGGCCTTCGTCCGGGCCGGCCTCGACCCGACGAAGCCGCCGACGAACCTGGACGAGATCGGGGAGATGGCGAAGAAGCTGACCGTCAAGGACGCCGGCGGCAAGACCGTCCAGTACGGCTTCGGCGCCGCCATCTACGGCTGGCTGCTGGAACAGCTGATCGCCACCGACGGCAAGGAGTACTGCGACAACGGCAACGGGCGTAAGGGCCTGGCGACGAAGGTGCAGTTCGATCAGGAGACCGGCGTCCGGGTCGCGCAGTGGTGGGTCGACCTGGTGAAGGGCGGCTACGCGACCAACACCGGCCGCAAGACCGACGACGCCCAGGCCGCCTTCAAGGCGGGCACCGTGGCGATGCACCTGGAGTCCACCGGCGCCATGCGCGGCTACGTCGAGGCCGCGAAGGGCAAGTTCACCGTGCTCACCGCGCCGTATCCGAAGGCGAGCAGCTCGGCCACGGGCGGGCCGATCATCGGCGGCGCCTCGCTGTGGATCAACGGGGTCGGGCACAGCGACAAGGAGAAGCGTGCCGCGTGGGAGTTCGTGAAGTTCGCCGTGAGCCCGGCCGAGCAGGCCAAGTGGCACACCGGCACCGGGTACGTGCCGGTCAACGCCAAGGCACTCGACGAGCAGATCGACAAGGACTGGGTGGCGCAGTACCCGCAGTTCAAGACCGCCGTGGACCAGCTCCACGCGCTGCCGCCGTCGGTCGCGTCGGCCGGCTGCCTGCTCGGCGTGATGCCGCAGGCCCGCAAGGCGTCCGAGGACGGCCTGGAGGCCGCGATCGTCGGTAGCAAGCCGGCCGACCAGGCCATGAAGGACGCCGCGGCGAGCGTGCAGCCCGCGATCGACAGCTACAACAAGTCGGTCGGCTGACCACCAGCGCCACCGATCAGCCTCCGGTCGAGGGGCCGGCTCCGACAGAGCCGGCCCCTCGATGCTCGTCGGCACGAGGCCCGGCCGGCTCAGACGACGTAGGCGTACAGGTCGACGATGGTTCCGTCGGCGCGGTGCAGCCCGGCGGAGTCGCCCTTCGTGCCGTTCCAGACGGCGGTGGTGCGGCCGTTGTGGTAGGTGGTCGGGTCATCGGTGCCCGGGCCGGTGTACACCCGCAGCGCCCCGCCCGGCGGGATGACGTAGCCGTCGCCCACCACGATCCGGTCGGACGACTGGCTCCGCAGATACCAGCCGCTGACGTCCACCGGCCGTCCGGAGGCGTTGCGCAGGACGACATGCTCACCGGCCCACGGCGACTCGTCGCCGGGGGAGTGGTGGACGATGTCCTCGACGACCACACCCGCCGCGCCGGGCACCGGGTCGCGGCCGCGCAGCATGTTCCTCAGGGCGTACGGATAGTTGGTGATCATTCCCTCAAGGCCGGCGTCGACCCCCCACCGCCACCACTCCGGCGAGTCGACCGTCCACGGCACGACAGCCATGCCCGCCTTGATCACGCGGGCCACGTCCTCGGGCCGCAGCCGGCGGATGTCCGGGTTGACCGAGCAGACCCACCCGGCCAGATCGGTCAGCTTTCCGCTCGCCGGCACGTCGTAGGCGATCAACGACACCGCGACGTCCGGCAGTTGCGCGTGGAAGTCCCGGATGGCCTGCTCGTCGAACGACCCGACGATGAGCGGCCGCGGCCGGGCGCCCGGCTCGATCCAGTCCCGACGCCGGCGCAGCCGGTCGGCGACGGCGTACGCCAGCCCCGGATTCACCGCGGGCGACTTCAGCTCCAGGTTGAGGCCGATGCGATCTCCGAGCAGGTCGAGCAGTTCGTCGATCGTCAGGATGCGCTGGCCGACGAAGTCGTCGTCGTACCACCCCCCGGCGTCGAGCCTCTTGAGCTCGGCGAGGGTGAAGTCGTGCACGTTCCACGGTGCGCGGTCCGCGAACGCCATCCTGGCGTCGGTGGTGCGGGGGAGCGTGACATCGTGGATGACCACCAGCTCCCCGTCGGCGCTGAGCTGCACGTCGGTCTCGATGTAGTCGGCGCCCTCGGCGATCGCGAGCTCGAACGCCGCCGCGGTGTTCTCCGGTGCCGTACCCGACGATCCGCGGTGGGCGTACGCCGTGGGATGCCCGCCGCTCGGAGTGACCGGCGAGGCCGGGTGCGCCCGGGGAGCCGGGGCGACCACCGGCACCGCCGCGTCGGAGGGCGCGCCGGCGGCCAGGCCGGAGCGTGGGGACCGGCTCACGCTCATCCAGGAACCTCCTCCGGTCGAGGAGCGGGCCTCAGTAGCGGTAGAGGCTCTCCAGCGGGCACATCACGATGCGGGGCTGAGCCGTGGGGTCGAGCCACCGCAGCACGCTGACCAGGTCGGCGTGCGACAGGCTGACGCAGCCGGCCGTGGGGCCCGACGGCGTGCTGCTGAACTCGTGCAGGAAGATCCCGCTGCCCGCGTTCGCCACGGGCTTCGCCACGTTCGGCGGCATGTTGTAGGTGATCACGGCGAAGTGCGTGTACGCGGGCTTCTCCTGCCACAGCGCCTCACTGAGGCCACCGGGGTTGGTGGTCGTGTGCTGGAAGGTGTTGTAGGCGGACGAGTTCGGGTTCTCGTTCCACCAGTCGTTCACGACGAGCTGGTGGTAGGGGTGCCGGACGCCCGGGTTCGCCGCGATGCCGTACATCGTCGGGCCGATGGAGTAGACGCCGGTCGGCGTGGTCGGGACGCCCTCGATGTGATGGTCGCTGAAGAACTGGGAGCCGATCCGCGCGGACAGTGCCGCGGAGACCGGCGTCCAGCGGCCGTCGACCTTCGCGAACGTCTCCAGCGTGGCGTAGCTGGTGCGGTAGCTCGCCGCGGTCACGACGACGACCTGCCGCGTGCCCGTCGGCAGGGTGCGGAGCATGCTGGCCTTGTTGCTCGGCGAGTAGTAGCGCGGGCGGGGCGGGTCGGTGGTGGCGCCGGTGGTCGATGCCGCGGCGGGCGTCGCTCCCGAGGCGAGGACGGGAGCCGCGACGCCGGCCGCCGTGCCGAGAATCAGGGATCTCCGCTTCATTCGGCAGATCCTTTCACGTCGATGGCCTTCCGGCCGTCCCCCGCGCGGCGATGACCTGCCGCGGAATTCAGATCGTGCGTCGTAGCGCGGTCTCCACGGCGTCGATCAGCGGATCCCCGTCGGTGCGTGGGTGCCGTGCGAGACCGAGCTCGACGTCCGGCAGCGTGGGCAGGGCGTCCGCGTCGTGGCAGGCCATGACCGGTTCGAGGTTCGCGGGCATGAGCGCCGCGACGCCGAGCCCGGCCCGCAACGCGGCGAGCACACCGACCAGGCTGTTGCTCTCGAACGCCACCCGCCAGGGCCGATCGGCGCGTTCCAGCGTCTCCAGCACCGACCGGCGCCAGGAGCACGTGCCCGTGAACAGCACCACCGGCAGCGGATCGGCGGCCACGTCCACGCCCTGGCCGATCGCCCAGACCAGCGGGCGGCGTACCGTCCAGCGCGGCGGACCGGGGAGGTCCGGCGCCTCGTCGAGCACGAGTTGGACTCGGCCCGCGTCGTAGGCCTCGCGCATGGCGGTGGTGGACACGCTGAGCACCTCCAGCGTCGCGCCGGGGTGCAGCCGGGCGAGGTCGGCGAGGGCCTGCGGAAGCTGCGACGCGGCGAGGTCCTCGAGCAACCCGATGCCGCAGCGGCCGGTGAGCGCGCGCCCGGTCTCGGTGAGTGCCTGTGCGGAGAGCGAGAGGATGCGTTCGGCGTACGGCAGAAGCTCCTCACCGGCCCGGGTCGGCGAGACACCGGACGGCGACCGGTGCAGCAGCGGGCGGCCGACGACGCTCTCCAGCTTGCGCAACTGCTGGCTGAGCGCGGGCTGGGTCTGCCCGAGCGCGGTCGCGGCGCGGCTGATGCTGCCCGCCCGCACGGCGGTGACGAACGACCGCAGCAACGCGGTCTCCAAATCCCTGGGCATAAGAATCGATTATGCCATCTCCAACGAATTAAGCACTTCCTATCGCCTGGCGACGGTTCTAGCGTCAAACGGTGAGGAGATACCGGGAAGTGCTCGCCGTGCCGGGGATGGCGTCCCTGCTGGGCGTCTCGCTGCTCGCCCGTGCCGCGATCACGGCCGACGTGATGGCCCTGACGATGTGCGTCGTGCTCGGCCTGGGCCTGAGCTACGCGGCGGCGGGCGGTGTGGCGGCGGCGCTGACCGCCGGAGTGGCGCTGGGCGGGCCACTGCTCGGCCGCCTGATCGACCGGCGGGGCCTGCGGACCGTCCTGCTGGTCACCGTCGTGGTGCAGGTCGTGTTCTGGCTGAGCGTGCCGATCCTGCCGTACGGGATCCTGCTGGGCGCCGCCTTCGTGGCGGGCCTGCTGATGCTGCCGGCCCAGGCGGTGACCAGGCAGGCGATCGCCGCGATGACGACGGCCCGGCACCGCCGGGCCGCGTTCGCGCTGGAAGCGGTGCAGGGCGAGCTGTCGTACGTCGTGGGCCCGGCGGTGGTGATCCTGGCTGCGGCAACGACGTCCCCGGACGTGGTGGCGTGGGGCGTCGGCGCCGCGATCGCGGCCGGCGGGGCCGGCATCGCCCTGCTCAACCCGCCGCTGCGGGACGAGGGCGAGGCGGCTGCGGGCGCGGCCGGGCGGCCGCCGCGCCGCGAGTGGCTGGGCGTCGGCATCGTCGCCGTGCTGATGATGGCGTTCGGTGCCACGACGCTGCTCAGCGGCGTCGACCTCGCCATCGTCGCCACGCTCCGGGAAGCAGGTCAGATGTCCTGGGCCGCCGTGGTCGTCGCCGTGTTCGGCGGCGCCTCGGTCGCCGGCGGGCTGATCTACGGCGCGCTGCCCCGGCCGCTGCCCACGTGGCTGCTGCTGGGCCTGCTCGGGCTCGTGACGATCCCGGCCGGGCTCGCCCGCGACTGGCCCTGGCTCTGCGTGGCCGTGGCCGGCGCCGGGCTTCTCACCGCGCCGACCCTGTCCGCGGTGGCCGACGCGGTGAGCCGGCTGGCGCCGGCCGGCGTGCGGGGTGAGGCGACAGGTCTGCAATCCTCGGCGCAGAGCGCGGGTTTCGCGCTCGGATCCCCGATCGCCGGAGTGGCGATCGACGTCTCCGTGCCCGCGGGCGGCTTCGCGGTGGCCGGGCTGGCCGGCCTCGCCGCCGCGCTGGCCGGAGGCCTGCTGTCCCGCCGGTTGCCCGCCCGAGCGCGGTCCCCGCTCGGGGATCCCGCGCACGACGGGGCGCCGGGCCTGGAGCCGAGCGGGGCCCCCGACCGGCGGTGACGCCGGCCGGAGGCCCGGACGCGATCGGGTCAGGTCAGTCGGACTCCGCCGGCGGGAGGTAGGCGCCGGGCACGTCCTCCGGCGCGAAGATCTCGTCCTCGCCGGGGTACGGCTTCTTCCAGTCGTGCGCCTGGTACCAGGTGAAGTGGTTCATCTGGGCGGGATTGGCGTAGTCGGGCTTGGCGTCCGGCCCGGTCAGCCGCTGGTGCGACTTCCACTCGTCCCACCGCGCCGCCAGTTGCTGCTTGTCCGCCGGCACGGTCGCGGCCGGCGCGGCCGCGGCGAGGGGGTTCTGCGGTGCGGGGGTGTCCAGACCGCAGGAAGGCGGCGTGGCCAGCCCCGCGGTCAGCGAGGTCCGGTTGGGCACCGCGGTGAACGGCGTGAGGTCCGGCTTCCTGGTGAACGCCTGACGCATCGGGCTGGCCGCGCTGTCCTTCTGGTTCATCGGGTGGATCCCGAGGATCTGCTCGATGGTCCGGATCATCGTGATCTGGGAGTAGTAGTGGTTGTCCACGACGCCGCGCTGGGCCCAGGGGCTGATGATCTGGATCGGGGCGCGGTGGCCGTCGACGTGGTCGAGGCCGGCCTGGGAGTCGTCCTCGACCACGAAGATCGCCGAGTCCTTCCAGTACGGGCTGTGCGAGATCGTGTCGACGATCTTGCCGACGGCGAGGTCGTTGTCCGCGACCTGAGCGGCCGCGTTCGGCGGGCCACCGGTGTGGTCGCTGGAGAGCCAGAACATGTTCAGGTTCGCCGGCCCGTTCTTCTGGAAGTCACGGTTCCAGATCTCGTAGCGGTAGATGTCCGGCACGCCGAGGTCGTACTTCGGGAAGCCGGACACCGACACGCTGTTGAGCGACGGGATCGGGGAGGACGAGACCAGGCGGTACGCGGTGTCCTGCCCCGTCGCCGCCATGTTCTTCGTGTCGCAGTACAGGTTCTGCCAGGTGGCCCCGGCCGGCTTGGTCAGGAACTGGTGGAACTCGCCGAAGTTCCGCACGGTCCTGCCCGCCGCCTGCGCGCCGGTCCAGAGGAAGCCGGTCCGCTGGTGGCCGAGGGCGTCGTCCTCGGTGTCGTAGCTGCGGATGTACTCGCCGGCCGTGGACTCGGTGTACTCCGGGTTGTCCGCCTGCATCAGCCAGTTGTGACCCTCGGCCGAGTTCGTGCCGATGTCGTAGGTGTTGTCGTAGAGCCCGAACTGCCGGGCCAGCGCGTGCTGGTTGGGCGTCACGTTCTCGCCGAACTGCGCCAGCGACGGGTCGCCGTTGCCTCGGGGGTCGTCACCGAAGACCTGGTCGTAGGTCCGGTTCTCCTTGACGATCAGGAAGACGTGCTTGATCGTCGAGGGGTCGCCGAGCCGCTGCGGCACGGGCACCGGCTTCGCCTTGTTGCCCTCGGCCAGCTTGACCGAGCCGCCGGTCCAACCGTTCTGGCTGAAGACCTTGGCGGTCTCGGACCTGATGACCTTGTCGCTGGGCAGCGGAAACCGCTGAAGGCTCGACGTGGTGTCGTGGGTGCCGTGCCCCGCGCCGGTGGTCGGGCGGCGGGCGTCGATGCCACGGGTGTGGGAGATCAGCACGTCCGTGCCGACGGTGGTGATCTCCGCGGGGAAGTAGTCCGTCGGCAGCAGGCCGACGTAGCTGACCGGCTCCAGCGGGGTCGTGTACCGGTAGACGGCGACGGCGTTGGCGCGACCGAGCGTCACCAGCAGGTGGCCGTCGTCGGTGAGCGTCACGGCGTTGGGCTGGTAGCCCACGGTCGCCTCGGGCCACGGCTGGGTGGCGATGGTCTGGACGACCCTGTCGCGCGCGGTGTCGATGATCGACACGTCGTCGCTGTTGGTGTTCGTGACGAACAGCGCGCCGTTCTTCGCGTACAGGGCGGTCGGGTGCAGGCCCACATCAATGCTCGCGACGGCGGCGGCCGGGTTCGCCAGGTCGATGACGCTGACCGTCCCCGTCGTGGTGGAGGCGGTCACCTGGTCGGCCGGCACCTGGGTGTTGTACGAGTTGATCGTGGGCTCGCCGGGCTTCGCGGGACGCCCGCCCTCGTTGCTGACGTAGAGCTTGCCGCCGACCATGATCAGGTCGCGCGGGGCGTTGCCCACGGCCCAGCTCTGCCGGATGGCACCGGTCGCCGTGTCGATGGCGACCACCCGGTTCTGGCCGTTGACGGCGGAGTACACGGTGGAGCCGTCGGGCGAGAACACCGCCTCACTCGCCAGCGCCCGCCGGGGCCCGTCCTGCGGAATCCGGATGAAGGCCGGATCGGCGAGGGTGCCGTCCGGGTTCACCGTGAACGTGCGGTAGCCGTCGGCCTGGCCCAGCCACAGCCGGGAGCCGTCGGGCGAGTACGTGGGGCCCTCCTGGCCCACGTCGTTGCCGCTGATACGCAGGTCCGCCGCCGCGTTGTTGCCGACGAGCTGCTGTACGCGGTAGTTCTTCAGGTCCACGATGGCCAGGGCCATCCCACCGTCGGTGACCGAGGCCGCCAGGTGCGAGCCGTCCGGGCTGACGGAGGACGACATGATCTTGCCGTTGTTGAGGACGAGGCGCTCGCCGATCGGGTCGAGATACTGGTCGTCGGAGACGACCAGGCCTTTGTCGGTCAGCTGGCCGACCTGGTCGGTGCCGAACTGGTGCGTCTGGGCGAAACTGATGCCGGTGCCGGCCGCGACGACGACGGCGGTGGTGCCCGCCGTGACGAGGGGGAGCCGGCGGCCGATGCGTCGACGGAGAAGGCCGGGTAAGCCCTTCTCGACACGCCGACGGCGGCGTGTTACCTGCATGGGGGTCATCCCTTCGTGGAGTGGAGCAGTTCGACGTTGCCGTCGAACTGCCAGAGCGGGTTCGGCGCGTCTCCGGTCGGGGTCCGCACCAGGAAGTAGCCGTTCACTTCCTTCGGTCCGTCGCCATCGGCCACGAACCGCCCGTCGGGGGTGACGTCGAGCTGGTAGATGGCCGTCCCGGCGGCCTCGACGTCGGGGAGGTGCCAGGAGACGACGCATCGCCAGTCGTTGCCCGGCCCCTCGGCGGCGAGCTTGCCGCCGCCCTTGTTGCAGGTCGCCGTCGCCTTCAGTTGCGCCTCGGTGACGTCGGGCCGGTGGAGCTGCTCGGTCTGCAGGCGGTAGAGGTGGGCGAACGCCGTGGCGACCGACCGCTCCACCTTCTCCCGCGCGATACCGGAGCCCGTGGCGGGCGTCCCGGCGGCGACGACGCCGGCCGTCACGGCGAGCAACCCGACCAGCGGCAGCACCGCGACGGTGACCGCACGGCGCCCCGAGCCGTCCTCGGTCGGGTTGGTGAAGTCGCGCCGGACGAACAGCAGGTACGCCAGCGCCGTCGCGGTCACGGCCCACAGCAGGCTGACCCCGATGCCGATCAGGAGCGGGCCCAGCTGAGCCGGGCCGGTGAACAGGCCGTTCCAGGCGATGAAGGCGTAGCCGGGCAGCGCTAGGCGTACGGCGACGGGCAGCGGCAGCATCTGTGCGAGCTGCATGGCGAGCGCGACGAGAGCGGGCAGCAGCAGGCCCATCGGGGACCGCCCGAGCGCCACGGACCCGAGCAGCCCGACCGCGGCCAGCGCCAGGGTCGGTGCGAGTACGCAGACCCAGGCGAGCAGCACCTTCCCGGCGGCCTCGCCGGGCGTGAGGAGGTGGCCGTCGAGGCCCACCAGCGGCTGGTCGCCGACCGCCACGAGCCCGCCCACCGCACTGGAACCGGCCAGCCCGGCCACGAGCAGCAGGATGACGGTGAGGCTCGACAGTGCCTTCGCGGCGAAGATCCGTCGGGGGGACCGGACCGCCACGAGCAGGTGACGCCAGGTGCCGAGCCGGTCCTCCGAGGCGAACACGTCGCCGGCGACCACCGAGGTCACCAGCGGAAGCGCCCAGGTCCCCGCGAAGCCCAGCGTCACCAGCGGCCCGGCCCACCCCGTGGCGTGCATCCAGCGGCCGAAGAGAGTGTCGACCGGCAGCGAGCTCTGCTGGCTCACCGCCGCGACGAACAGGGCCGGCGCGATCCAGCAGGCGAGGACCAGCAGGCGGATCCGCCACTGCGAGACGAGCTTGACCAGTTCGAAGCGGTAGCCGCGCGCCACGGAGACGCGGCGGGCGTCGGCGACGGGGGCGTCCGCGACGGTCGCGGTCATCGGCCGGCCTCCTGCTGCTCGGTGAGGGTGAGGAACGCGGCCTCGAGCGGCGACACCACGGGCGCGAGTTCGCGCACCGCGATGCCCGCCTGCACGAGCCGCACCACCAGGTCGTCCAGGGCGGGCACCAGCGCGTGTACGACGAGCGCCTCGCCGTCGGGCCGCGTCCCGGCGCCGCCGACGACGCGGATCCCGGCCGTGTCGCCGGCCAGCCGCCGGGCCGCCGGCGGGTCGGAGGTGAGCAGCCGGTAGTCGAGTTCCCGGTTCTCGGCGGCCAGTTTGCTCAGCGGCCCGGAGAAGACGACCCGGCCGGTGGCGAGGATGGTGACCTCGGAGCACAGCGCCTCGAGGTCGTCCATGCGGTGGCTCGACAGCACCACGCTGGTGCCGTCGGCCGCGAGCCGCGCGAGGACGCCGTGCACGTGCTTCTTGCCCGCCGGGTCGAGGCCGTTGGCAGGCTCGTCAAGCACGAGCAGCCGTGGCCTGGTGAGCAGGGCGGCGGCGAGCCCGAGCCGCTGACGCATGCCGAGGGAGAATCCGCGGGTCCGGTCGTCGGCGACATCGGTGAGCCCGACCTGGTCGAGCAGATCGTCGATCCCCGCCGCCCGGGCCTCGCGGCCGCGCAGGGCGGCCAGCGCGGCGAGGTTCTGCCGCGCGGTGAGCGAGGGGTAGAGGGCCGGCCCGTCCACGAAGCCCGCGACACCCTCGGGAGCGGCGAGTGCCCGCCCGACCGGCGTACCGAGGATCTCGAGGCGGCCGCCGTCGGCGACGGCCAGGCCCAGCAGGAGGCCGAGCAACGTGGTCTTGCCGGCGCCGTTCGGCCCGACCAGGCCGTGGATCTGCCCCTGTGCCACATCGAGATCGACGCCGTCCAGCGCGACGATGTCGCCGAAGCACTTGGTGATCCCGCGAGCCCGGATGCCGAGGAGTCCGTCCATGAGCCCCTTCTTTCGTAGCCCTGAGCAACGTAAGGAGGGGACCCGACCCGGGCAGGGACAGACTTTGAACGTTCGGGGAACGGGAGAGGACGGGCAGACACGGCGACGCCCGGCCTCCGTCCTCAGTGCACGCC
This sequence comes from Micromonospora sp. NPDC004551, assembly GCF_040609975.1. Classification (NCBI taxonomy): domain Bacteria; kingdom Bacillati; phylum Actinomycetota; class Actinomycetes; order Micromonosporales; family Micromonosporaceae; genus Micromonospora; species Micromonospora sp. NPDC004551. Next base: position 227,081 of record NZ_JBEXLM010000010.1, read on the forward strand.
CGGCCGGTCGCGCGCCACGAGCCGGGACCGGTGGCCCGGCCGGTCGTCGGGGGAGGGGGCGGTCAGGGCGCGGTGCGCAGCCGGCCGGCGGCGGCCAACCGCCGTACGGCGGCCTCGTGCGGCACGGCGTGGCTCGTGCGTCCGCCCACCCCGCGGGTGGTCGTGGCGGCGAACAGTGAGTTGAGCAGCGCCTCCTCGACCGAGTCCAGGACGGCGGCGAAGATCGGGTCGAGCTCCGCGTCGGGAACGGCCGGCCGGCCCGGCTCCGCCGTGCTGAACGCGATCGCGTAGTCGCCGCTGCCGTGGGCGTACGCGGCGCCGACCCGGCCCATGGCGAAGACGGCCCGGCGGGCGAGCCGCCCGAGCTGCCGGGCGTCCAGCGGGGCGTCGGTGGCCACCAGGATCATGCACGAGTTGCCGGGCGGCTCGGCACGGTCGGCCTGCGGGACCAGCTCGTCGACCGGCAGGGGAACACCCAGCACGGTCAGCACGCCGCCGAAGTTGGCCTGCACCAGGGCGCCCACGGTCACCGGGGTGTCCGCCGTGTGTACCGCCCGGGACGAGGTGCCGATGCCCGCCTTGTAGCCCAGCGCCGTGGTGCCGGTGCCGGCGCCGACGCAGCCCTCCGCGGGCGGCTCTCCGGACGCCCCGTCGATGGCGTCGAGCACGTGCCGCTCGGTGATCGGACGCCGGCGGATGTCCGACAGGTGACCGTCGTTGGTCTCGCCCACCAGCGGGTTGAACGACAGCCCGTCCGGCCGGCGCCGCATGAGGTGGGTCAGGACCGCGTCCGCCGCCCGGAACACCGACAGCGTGGCGGTCAGCACGATCGGCGATTCCAGGACGCCGAGCTCGTCCACCTGGGTCGAGCCGACCAGTTTCCCGTACCCGTTGCCGGTGTACACGGCCGCCGGGACGGTCCACCGCCGCGGGCCGAGCTGGGCCGGCACCACGGCGGTGACGCCGGTGTGCAGCTCGGCCCCGTCGTCGACGGTGGTGTGCCCCACCAGCACGCCGGCGACGTCGGTGATCGCGTTGTGCCGACCGGTCGGCAGCGGCCCGACGACGACGCCGAGGTCGCGGGCGCGGCGGCCGGGCTGCCTCACGGCCGCCGCCAGCGGATCTCGCCGCCGACTACGGTCGTCATGACCTTGGTGTGCCGCACCGCCTCCGGGGACTCCCGGTAGGGATCGGTGTCCACCGCGATGAAGTCGGCGAGCTTGCCGGCCGCGAGGGTGCCCTTGCGGTCCTGCTCGCCGGCCGCGGCGGCGGCGCCCAGGGTGTGGGCGCGGACGGCCTCGGCCATGCTCAGCCGCTGCGCGGGCTGCCACCCGCCGGCCGGTGTGCCGTCGGGGCGGGTGCGGGTCACGGCGGCGTACAGCGCGGCGAAGGGGTCCGGGCTCTCGACCGGGGCGTCGGAGCCGAACGCCAGCGTCACGCCGGCGTCGAGCATGCCACGCCACGCGTAGGAGGCCAGATCGTGGCCGGCCAGCAGGGTGTCGACCAGGTCGATGTCGCTGGTGCAGTGCACCGGCTGCATCGATGCGACGATGCCCAGGGCGGCCATCCGGCCCAGGTCGGCGGGCCGCAGGTGCTGCGCGTGCTCGATGCGGTGCCGCAGCCCCGGTGTGCGGCCGATCGCCTCGTAGGCGTCGATGACCAGGTGGTTGGCCCGGTCGCCGATGGCGTGCGTGGCCACCGCGATGCCGGCGCCCGCGGCCGTGGCGAACAGCCGGACCAGATCCTCGTACGGGGTGACCGCGATGCCCACGTTGTCGTGCTCGCCCGCGAAGGACCTGCTCATGTGGCAGGTGTGCGAGCCGAGTGCCCCGTCGCTGAAGATCTTCACGGGCCCGGTGCGTACCCAGTCGTCGCCCTGCCCGGTGCGGCGGCCCTCGGCGACGGCCGCCTCCAGGTGGACCATCGGGATCGCCTTGTGGACGCGCAGCTTCAGCTCGCCCGCGTCGCGCAGGGCGAGGTAGGCGGCCCGGCAGTCCTCCCCGTCGATGTCGTGCACGCTGGTCAGGCCCAGCGCGAGCAGTTCCTCCTGCCCGGCGCGCAGCAGGTCGCGCAGGTCGGGGGAGACCATGAGGTCGCGCAGGGGATCCGAGGCCACCTCGCGGAGGATGCCGGTCGGCTCGCCGCTCGCGTCCCGGACGATCTCGCCGCCCACCGGATCGGGCGTGCTCGCGTCGATACCGGCCAGCCGCAGGGCCGCGGAGTTGGCCCACACCGTGTGGCCGTCCACGCTCGGCAACGCGACCGGCAGTTCGGGACAGACCGAGTCCAGGGCGTACCGGTCCGGCTGTGCGGGCGGATTCCAGGTGTTGCTGTTCCACCGGCCACCGAACAGCCAGGCGCCCGGCCGCAGCCGCGCCGCGTGCTCGGCCACCATCGAGAGCGCCTCATCCAGGCTGCGCGCCCCGCGCAGGTCGACGGCGCCCAGGCTCTGCGCGTACTGCGCGGTGTGGATGTGGGCGTCGTAGAGCCCGGGGAGCACCGCGGCGCCCTCCAGGTCGATCAGCTCCGCTCCCCGGCCCGCCGCGTCGCGCACCTCCGCCTCCTTGCCGACGGCCAGCAGGCGCTCGCCGTCCACGGCCAGGGCCTCGGCCGAGGGGTTGCCGTCGTCTCCCGTGTGGATGGTGGCGTTGCGGTACACGCGGATGCTCATGTCGCTCTCACGGTCTCGAGGGGTGGTGGGCCATCACAGTAAACCGCTCAGCGCCACGACCGCCGGTCCCGGGCGAGGCGAAGGCGAACACGGGTCCGCATCCGCGGTCATCGCGATCTACACTCCCGCCTCGTGCCGACGAAGACGACGATTCCGAGCGGTTGTCCCACGTGCGCCCAGGACCTCGTCCAGGTGGATGGCGGGACCGACTCCTGGTGCCCCTCCTGCCGCTGGAACCTCGACGTGTACGACCCTGCTCTGGCTCCGTGGCGGGGCACCAGACTGATCGGCCGGTGGGGGTTCCGGCGTGGGCTGGAGGTCGACCGGGCGACGCATGCGGAGCTGCTCGCCGACCCGGAGGTCCGCTCGGCCGGAACGTCACCCGCCGAGGTCTGGCTGGTGGTCTTCTCCGTGGTGCTGGCGCTGATCGGTGTGGCCGCGGCGGGTCACCTCGCTTGGCTCGTCATGGCCGACGACCTGCCACCGGGGGTCCGGCTGGTGCTGGCGCTCCCCGCCGTGCTCGTCCTGCTGCTCGTCAAGCCCTCGTTCGGGCGGGTGCCCCGGCACGGGCTGATCGCCGAGCGCGACGCCCCGCAGTTGCACCGCCTGGTGCGGGAGGTCGCCGCCGCCGCGGGGACCCCGGTCCCCGACCTCATCTACGCGGATTTGAGCATCAACGCCGGTGTGGCACGGCTGGGGTGGCGCCAACGGTCCGTGCTCGTCATCGGGATCCCCCTGTGGTTGATGCTGCCGCGACCGGCCCGCGTCTCGCTGCTGGCACACGAACTGGGCCACCTCGCCAACGGCGATCCCCTGCGGGTACGCAGGACCCTGCCGGCGAGGACGTTCGGCGCCCGGGCGGTGGCGGCGACCGGTGGGCGGAACCCCTGGCGGCGGGCACTGCACTCGGCGAACTCGATGGCCGAGCAGGGCAGCGGGACGGTAGTCCTCCTCGGGATCGTCGTCCAGGGGCTCCTCGCCCTGGTCAACGTCGCCGGCGCCACCGCACAGCTCCTCGTCGACAGCGTCGCCATGCCCGACAGCCGCCGCGCCGAGTACCGTGCCGACCTGATCGCTCGCCGGGTCGCCGGCAGCCGGCCGTTCCTCCAGTCCTCCGAGACGGTTCTGCTCGCCGACCGCGTCTGGCAGGACCTGTGGCATCTGGCGCCTCGCCTGAACAGCGAGCAGCTTGAGCCGACGGCCGCCGAATCCCTGCGGCACCTGGCCACGCACCTCCCGCTGGCCCGCCAGCTCAGCCGGCGCACCACCGACCTGTGGAGCACCCATCCCAGCGAGGATCAGCGGATGCGGCTGATCGAGGAGCTGCCCGACGTCGACGGGATCATCCACGTCGACGACACCCGCTGGGCCGGGATCGACGCCGAACTCGCGCCGTGGCGCCGTGTGGCGTACCACGCGCTCCTGGGCACCCGCGACCGCTTCTGACGCTCCCGCCGGCCGGGCCGGCCGCGCGTTACCGGGCTCGCGACTGAGCTGAGGTGCGCCCGGCGGTCAGCGGCGGCGCGGCGCGACCAGCCCCGACTCGTACGCCCACACGACCAGCTGGGCCCGGTCGCGGCAGTGCAGCTTCATCATCGCCCGGTTCACGTGGGTCTTGGCGGTCAACGGGCTGATCACCAGGCGTTCGGCGATCTCGTCGTTGCTCAGCCCCCGGGCGACGAGCTGGACCATCTCCTGCTCGCGTGCGGTCAGCACGTCGCGCCCGGCCGCCGGGTCGGCGGGCGGCGGGCCGGCGACGAACTCGCTGATGAGCGTGCGCGTGACGACCGGGGCGAGCAGCGCGTCGCCGCGCGCCACGACGGCGACGGCCCGCAGGAGGTCGGCCGGGTCGGCGTCCTTGAGCAGGAACCCGCTCGCCCCCGCGCGGAGCGCGGCGAAGACGTAGGCGTCGAGCCCGAAGTTGGTGAGGATGAGGACGCGGACCGCCGCGAGGTCCGGGTCGGCGGCGACGCGCCGGGTGGCTTCGATGCCGTCGAGCCCCGGCATCTGCACGTCCATCAGCACGACGTCCGGTCGCAGGCGTCGCGCCAGCTCGACGGCGGCGGCGCCGTCGGTGGCCTCGCCCACGACCTCCAGGTCGTCCTCGGCGTCGAGCAGCGCCCGGAACCCGGCCCGCATCAGCGCCTGGTCGTCGGCGATCAGAACCCTGGTCATGCCGCCTCCTCCCTCCGGTCGGAGGCGTCCCGACCCGTGCCGCCCTGAGCTGCTGGGACCTCGCGCACGCGTTCGGTCATGCCGTGCCGTCCAGCGGGAACGTGGCCCGTACCGCGAACCCGCCGCCGTCGCGGGCGGCGGCGTGCAGCACGCCGCCCAGCCCGGTGACCCGTTCCCGCATGCCGCGCAGGCCCACGCCCGGCGTCACCGGCCGCACCGACGACGCCTGGCCGTCATCGGTCACCGAGACGGTCAGCTGTGCCGGGTCGTACGCGACATGGATCCGTGCGGTCGCGGGACCGGCGTGCCGGGCCACGTTGGTCAGGGCCTCCTGGACCACGCGGTAGCCGGCCTGGTCGACCTCCTCGGGCAGATCCCGGGGCTGACCGGTGACGGTCACGTCCACCGGCACGCCGGCCGCGCGGGTCCGCTCGGCGAGTTCGTCCAGCCGGGCCAGGCCGACGCCGTCGGAGTCCGAGGGTGAGCGCAGGACGGCCAGTGTGGCCCGGAGCTCGCGCATCGCGGCGCCGCTCGCCTCCTGGATCGCCAGCAGCACGTCCGACGGTTCCTCGCCGTGCTTGCGGGCCAGGTGCACGGCGATCCCGGCCTGCACCTTGATGACGGAGATGCTGTGGGTCAGCGAGTCGTGCAGGTCCCGGGCGATGCGCAGGCGCTCCTCCCCGGCGCGGCGCAACGCCATCTCCTCGCGGGTGCGTTCGGCCTCGATCGCCCGCTGCTCGACCTGTTCCAGGTACGCGCGGCGCTGCCGCGCCACGAGCCCCGCGACGTTGGCGGCGAAGAACCAGCCCAGCAGCAGGGCGGTCCGCTCGACGATCTGCTGGCCGGGCCGTCCGGCGGGCGCGACCGAGATGTCGCGCGCCAGGAAGCCGCCGAGGAAGACGAGGCTGGCCAGGGCGGCGACCGCCCGGTGCCCCCGCCACGCGGCGACGTAGACGGTGGCGAGGACGGCGAACGCGGCGGACACTCCGGCGTGCACGCGGATGTGGAGGGCCAGCATGGTGGCGGTCACCACCCCCAACGCCACCACCGGGTACCGCCGGCACACCGCCAGGGCCGCCGCGGCGGCCAGGACCAGGGCGACGTCGGCCGGTCGCACCGGCGCGGCGTCCGGCGCGATGACGGCGTTGGCGAGCAGGAGGCCGCCGAGGGCGAGGCCGCCGAGGGCGTACGGCAGATCGCGGCGCATGATCGGACTCTAGATCGGCCGTCGGCGGGGAACATCCCCCGTTCGCGGTAGCCGGGGCGTACTGCGGGCGCGGTACGCGCGACCCGGCAGGTGCCTGCGGCGGCACGACGCTTTCCCGGCCCGCCGTGACGAGCATCGGGTCCATGACATACCGCTTCTTCACTCCCGCTCCCGCTAAGGCGGCGACCGGTCTCACCGGCGCGGTCTATCGGCAGACGCGCGACGAGTTCCTCGGGCCGGTGCCGACCTTCCAGGCTCTCTCGGCCGTGCCGGAGGTGCTGGCTGCGACCTGGGCGCTCATGCGCGAGGCGCTGCTCGCCGGGGACGCGTCCCGGGTCGACCGCGAGCTGGTCGCGTCGGCGGTGTCCCGGGCCAACCGCTGCCGGTTCTGCGTCGACGCCCACGTGATGCTGCTGCACGCACTGGGCGAGCACGAGCTGGCCGAGGCCGTCGCCCGGGGCGGCACGCCGGCGGATCCGCGGCACGCCGAACTCGTCGCCTGGGCCGAGGCCAGCCGCAGCCCCGTGGCCTCCGGGTGGGACAGCCCGTACCGGCCCGAGGTCACCGGTACCCTGCTCGCCTTCCACTTCATCAACCGGATCGTCTCGGCGCTGCTCGACCCGGACCTGCTGCCCGGCGGCCTCCAGCGCGCACCGGTGGTGCGGTCGGTCGGGGGCCGCCTCTACGCCCGGACGGCCCGGGAGCGGAAGGAACCGGGCCGCAGTCTGCCGCTGCTCGACACCGGCACGACGGCGCCGCCGGCCTGGGCGGGGGACAGCCCGGTCGGCGTCGCGTACGCGTCGTTGCGGGCCGTCGCGCTGCGCGGCGGCGACCTGCTGGGCGATCTGGCCCGCAAGACGATCGCGGCCACCGTCCGCTGGGAGGACGGACGGCACCCGGAGCGGCCCGCGGAGTGGGCGGCCGAACTGATCCGGGACCTGCCCGGCGCGGACCGGGTCGGTACGCGGATCGCGCTGCTGGCGGCGTTCGGGCCCAGCGCGATCCGCCCGGGCGACGTCGCCCTCTGGCGGCTCTCGCACCCGGCCGACGCCGACCTCGTGCGGCTGGTCGCGTACGGCGCGATCACGGCCACCGACCACGTCGCCGGGGCCCTGACCCCGTCCCGTCTCTAGGAGTCGAGCATGCGCAAGGTCCTCGTCATCGTCAGCACCCTGTCGCTCGTCGCGTTCGGCCTGCAGTTCGTCTTCGCCGCCGTGGGCGCCTTCACGAAACCCGGAGGCGACGGCGCGTACGCCCTGCACCGCGTCACCGGGTCCGCCGTCATCCCCGCGCTCACACTGCTCACCATCCTGTTCGCCGTGCTCGCGAAGGCGCCGGGCCGGCTCGTCGGACTGGCCGCCGTCCCGCTCGGCCTCGTCGTGGGGCAGGCGCTCCTGGCCATGCTCGCCAACGCGGCCACCGACGACGCGGGCGCCAGCACCCCGTTCGGCCTGACCATCGCGGGGCTGCACGCGGTCAACGGGATCGTGGCGGTGCACGTCGTGGTCAATGTCCTGCGGAGAGCCCGCGAGCTGGCCCGCCCGGCGCCGGCCGTGGCCGCCCCGGTGCCCGTCCGGGAAGGCGAGCCGGCGTGACCACCGGCTCGCTGCTCGCGGCCGACCTCGTGATCGCGGTCCTCGCGGCCGCCGGGTGGCTGGGCGGCGGGGCCGCGTCGGCCGCCCGGCGCCGCCCGCTCGCCCTGGGGCTGGCCGCCTTCGCGCTGGTCGCCACGCTCGCCCGCGCGATCACGATCACCGCGCTCGCCCGCGTGGGCTGGTGGTTCGCGGCGGAGAAGGTCCTCATCGCCGCCCCGCTGTCGCTCGCGGGGGTCGTCGTGGCGGGGTCGCGGCTGCTGCGCGCCCCGCGCGACATCCGCGCCGTCGCGGTCCCGCTCCTCTTCGCGGGGTACGCCACCGCCGGCGGCCTGCTCGTGACGGTCCTGCACGGCTATCCGGCGTCGGCGGGCACGGCACTCCTCACGCTCGCCGGGGTCCTCGCGGCGACCGCGGTCTCGTGGCGCGTCCTCGCCGCACGCCCGTCCGGGGCGGTGTCCCGGGCCGCCCTCGCCACGGCGGCCGCGGCGCTGGTGACCGGAGCCGGGCTGGCCGTCGCCCCGGGCGCCGCACCCGCCGTACCCCATGATCATGAACCTCGGGACGCGCGGACCGTGGGGGAGCCGACCAGGCGGTTCACGCTCACCGCCGCGGCCACCACTGTGCGCGTGGGTGGCCGGGACGTCGCGGCGTGGGCGTTCAACGGGCAGGTTCCCGGGCCGGAGCTGACCGCGACGGTCGGCGACGTGCTGGAGGTGACACTGCGCAACCGGGACATCGGGCGGGGCGTCACGCTGCACTGGCACGGGTACGACGTGCCGAACAGCCAGGACGGGGTGCGCGGCATCACCCAGGCGGCGGTGCTGCCCGGACAGGAGTTCGTCTACCGGTTCCGCGCCGACCAGGCCGGGACGTACTGGTACCACACCCATGCCGTGTCCGACGTCGGCGTGCGGAAGGGCCTCTACGGCGTCCTCGTGGTGCGCCCGGCACCGGTCGCCGGTATCGATGTCACGGTGCCGGTGCACACCCTCTCCGGCCGTCCGCTGCCCGCGCCGCGATCGGAGCCGGTCCCGGCGGGGACGCCCGTGCGGCTGCGGCTGCTCAACACCGACAGCACCACCCACCGGTACGCCCTGGCCGGGACGCCGTTCCGGGTCGCCGCGATCGACGGAGGTGACCTGCGGGACCCGACGCCGCTGGTGGACACCGCCGTTCTGATCCCGGCCGGGGGACGCTACGACCTCGTGTTCACGGCACCCGCCACGCCGGTGGCCCTGCTCGTCGACGGACGGGCGGTCTGGTCCATCGGGCCGGTGCCGGCGACGACCGACCGGTGGCCGGTGCTGGACCCGCTCACCTACGGCGCCCCCGCACCCGTGCCGTGGTCCCGGTTCGACAAGGAGTTCACCCTCGTCCTCGACCGTGGCCTCGACCTGCGCGGCCTGCTGCCCCGCTACGCGCACACGGTCAACGGGGCGGCCGACCCGGACATCCCGCCCCAGGTCGTCCGCGGCGGGGACGTCGTCGCGTTCACGATCGTGAACCGGGCGCAGTACGTGCACCCGTGGCACCTGCACGGGCACCACGTGCTGGTGCTGTCCCGCAACGGGAAGCCGGCCACGGGGAGTCCGTTGTGGCTGGACTCGTTCGACGTGCGCCCCGGCGACGTGTGGAAGGTGGCGTTCCGGGCCGACAACCCCGGGATGTGGGCCAACCACTGCCACAACCTGGCGCACGCCGAGGCCGGGATGACCCTGCACCTGATGTACTCGTGATCGGCGTCGCCCGCGGGATCGGTCCGCGCCACCGGATGGCGGCGGACCTCGGCCGATGACGGGCGGTCCGCCGGTGGGCCGGCCGGCGATCAGGATGTGCGACGCGGGCCGGCCCGTCGGCGGCCGGTCCGGATGCTCACGCCCGGCTCGACGCGCCGAACAGGAAGCGCAGCTCGTCCAGCATGACGACAAGCACGCCGGCGAGCAGCGCGCCGACGACGGCCAGGACCGCTCCGCCGGGGCGGACGGGTCCGGCCGGTGCGAGCACGCCGGCCACGGCGCAGCCGACGAGGACGAGGTTGCGCCACACGTGGTGCCGGCCCAGCGGCGCGGCGGTGCGGCCGAAACAGCGGCAGGTGGCGCCGCCCCGCCGCAGGTTCGTGGCGACGGCCACGGTGAAGGCGAGCAGGAGGGCGGCCGAGCAGAGGAAGCCGGCCGGCGGGAACACCGCCAGCAGGACGACGGCGGCGAACTCGGCGGCGACCACGGCCGCGGCCAGAGGGCCGGCCGGCCGGTAGCCCATGTCGCGCACCGAGCGCGTGAACTCGCGGTACGCGGCCCGGCCGGACACCTTGCCGACCGCCGCCGCCAACAGCACCGTGCCGAGCAGCACCCGGCACCCGATCTCCAGGTACACGATGTCATCGCCTCCATCTGGCCACGCCGAGGACCGCCCCTCGTGGCACCGCTCCGAAGTGCCGGGAGTCCTGGCTGCGAGCGTTGTCCCCGCGTACCGTCACGGCGCCGTCGGGCTCGATCCGGTGGACGCGTTTGACCATCCACGTCACCTCCGCCTCGGGGACGACGTCCCGGGCCCGGAAGACGACGAGGTCACCGGCGGCCGGTGGCCGCCCGACGCGGACGATCAGCCGATCGCCGTCCCGCAGCGTCGGCGCCATGCTGTGCCCGCGGACGACCACCAGGCGCCAGCGGCGGCGCAGCCAGCCGGTCATGACGCCGCCAGCTGGTAGCCGCCGGCCTGGAGGCGGAACAGGCGCGCGTACTCGCCGCCGGCCGCCATCAGCTCGTCGTGCGCGCCCGACTCGATGACCCGCCCGCCGTCGAGCACGACGATGCGACGTGCGTCGCGCAGGGTGCTGAGCCGGTGGGAGATCAGGAGCCCGGTACGGCCGCGGCGGATCCGGGCCAGCGAGTCGTGCACCCGGGTCTCGGCGTCGGCGTCGAGACCGGAGCTGGGCTCGTCCAGGATGAGCAGGTCGGCGTCGGCGCGCATCAGGGACCGGGCGAGCGCGACCCGCTGCCACTGCCCGCCGGAGAGCGTCACCCCGGGCTCGCCGTCCTGGTCGGCGAAGGTACGGCTGAGCAACGTGGCGTACCCGTGGGGGAGGGCGCGGAGGCGGTCGTGGATCTCGGCGCGCGCGGCGGCCTCCTCGACCTGCCCGGGTGTGTGCGGCAGCCGGCCGATGCCGACGTTCTCCGCCGCGGTCAGGTCGTAGCACATGAAGTCCTGGAACACCGCCCCCATCCGCCGGCGCAGCGTCTCGACCCGCAGCTCGCGCAGGTCGACGCCATCCCAGGTGATCCGGCCGCGGTCGGGGTCGTAGAACCGGCAGAGCAGTTTCACAAGGGTGCTCTTGCCGGCCCCGTTGAGACCGACGAGTCCGACGGCCTCACCGGCCTCGAGGGTGAGGTCGACGCCCCGGAGGATCCAGGGGCCCTCCTCGTCGTAGCGGAACCACACGTCCTCGAACCTGATGGCGGTGCGCAGCGGCGGCGCCGGCCGGGTCCCGTCGACCAGGTCGGCGGGACTGTCGAGGACGGCGACGTAGTGCCGGAACAGTCGCATGGCCGTGCCGGCCTCGCCGAGCTGACCGGCGATGCCGGCCAGGCCGCTGTGCGCCGCGCCGAGCGCGGCCAGCAGGAGGGTGAGGTCGCCGAGGGTGAGGCGGCCGCGGACCGCGGCGTTCACCGCGACAACCGTCGCGGCGAGTGTCGCGGCGGTACCGGCCAGCGCCCAGCAGGTCTGCACCGCCGTGGCGTGCCGCGCGGCGGCCAGCTCGATCCGGGCGGCGTCCCGCACCGCGCCCGTGAGCCGGTCGTGGAAGAACCGGCCGAGGTGGAAGAGACGCACCTCCCGGGCGGCGCGCAGGTCGGTCAGCACGGTCTGGAACAGGAACCGGGCCCGGAACAGGCCGGCGCTGTCCTCCACGGCCCGCGCCGCCCGCCGGGACAGCCGCAGTTGGATGAGGAACTCGGGCACGGCCACGGCGAGCAGGAGCAGGCCGGCCGGCGGCCACAGGGACGCCAGGATCGTGGCGAAGCCGCCGACCGTGACGACGTTCTGGGCCACGTTGACCGCGAACATGACGACCACGTACGGCGTCTGGTCGGCGGCCTGCTGGGCCAAGGTCAGCCGATCGCGCAGCGCCGGCTGCTCGAAGGGGCCCAGGCCGAGGAAGCTGTTCAGTTTCCGGTACAGCCGTTCCTCGGCGGTGATCGTTATCGCGTGCTGCAACGCCGTGGTGAAGTAGCCGGACAGGCGGTTGGCGATCGCCGCTAGGGCTCCCAGGGCGGCGATCGCCGCGGCGTACCAGGTCGCGGTCGACGGGCTGGCCGAGCGACCCCGGCTGACCTCGTCGAAGAGGAGCTTCGTGAACCACGCGACGCCGAGCGGCGGCGCCGCGCCGGCGAGGACGAGGACGACCATGGCGGTGAGCGCCTTCGGGTCGGCGCAACCCAGCCGCAGGGCGGCACGCAGCGTGGCCACGATCAGGCCAGCACCGGCAGCTGGTGACTGGAGTCGACGACGACGCCGTCGACGACCGACAGCACGGCGGGGAAACCCTTGACCTGGAACTCCCGCTCGGCGAGCTGTTCGGAGATCGTGGCCGTGTCGAAGCCGGTCAGGCGGGGCGCCATCACCGCCGTCTCCTCCGGCGTGCCGATCATGAGCACGAGGGTGTCGGGGCGCCGGCGCTCCGCGTCGGCCGTGAGGTCCTCCAGGAGGGTCTGGCACGGCGGGCAGGTCGGGGTCAGCATGACCACGGTGCGCCGGCCGGCGGTCAGGTCGGCGTGCGCGAAGCCGCTGACCGCCAGGCCCGCGGCGGGCAGCACCTCGGGGACGGGCTCACCGTCGTGTGCGTGGCCGGCCCGCGTCTCGCGCAGCCGCCGGGCCAGAGCCAGGGTCAGGACGAGGTTGAGCACGGCGACCGTGCCGACGAGGGCGAGAGCGGCGTAGGCGAAACCCGGCATGGGAACTCCTCGGCGAGTCTGGGGTGGGGTGGGGGCCGCGCCGGCGGGCGCGGCCCCCCGGGGGGGAAAAAGTGAGCAGAACCCCCGCGAATTGTAAAAACAGATACAGAGCCACCTAGAGGTACCGCACGAGCCCGTGCAGA